>JAJYNB010000309.1 GCA_021786555.1 Bacillota bacterium
ATTTTCAGACTCCTAGTAGTTACAATTTTTTCTTGGTTATTATTGACAAAGGTTTAAGGGAAAAATTATAATGAATCTAAAGTATACTAGATGGGTAAACAATAGGCGGGGTAAAAGCAATGACCATAAATCAAGCTACAGATTACGCGTTAAGGGCAGTTCTTTACCTTGCCAGGCAACCCCAGGGGGAGGTGACGGAAGCCCAGGTTATCTCCGAACAGGAGGTAATACCCATTCGGTTCCTGCTAAAGATCATGCCATCATTAATCAAGGCGGGGATTGTCAAATCCTTTCGCGGCGTGGGAGGGGGTTACGTCCTGGCAAAGGCGCCTGGGGAGATAAGTTTCCTGGATGTGGTGGAAGCAGTGGAGGGACCCGTCGCCCTTAACCGGTGTCTAATTGACTATGCGTTTTGCAGCAAAAAAGGCGCTCCCAACTGCCAAATTCACCAGGCTCTTGCCGATGTGCAAGCTAAACTAAAGGCAGAATTGCAGGGCCATAATTTTGCCGAGTTCATCAACTAAATTTTTTTAATCAAAAGTATACTAAATGAGTATACAATAGTTCCGGGGAGACATAAACATAATTAACAGAGTTGCGAACTCCAAGCATTAAACCAAGACTCAAAGGATTTTTGCAGCCCAAAAGTACACTCTTAGAGTAAACAATAAGAGGAGGCAATGGTGTGGACGCAGTGCTTTTATCCAGGATTCAGTTCGGACTGACCGCATTTTTTCACTTTTTGTTTCCGCCCCTGACCATCGGCTTGGCGGCCTTGATCGCAGTGATAGAGTTTTTCTACTGGCGCCGAGGGGACGCGCTGTACGACAAAACCGCCAGGTTCTGGAGCAAACTGTTCATGATCAATTTCGCCGTGGGCGTGGCCACGGGCATCACGATGGAATTTCAGTTTGGTACCAACTGGTCACAGTACGCCAAATTTGTGGGCGATATTTTCGGCGCACCCTTGGCTGCCGAAGGAGTCTTTGCCTTCTTTTTAGAGTCCACCTTCGTCGGGTTACTGTTTTTCGGCCGGGATAAAATTTCCCGGGGCATGCGTTTTTTCGCGGCCTTAATGGTTGCTGTGGGGAGCGCCTTATCCGCCTTTTGGATTATTGCGGCCAACTCCTGGCAGCAGACCCCGGCAGGATACACCCTGTCAGGGGGCAGGGCGGTTATGACTGATTTCTTTGGAGCGGTTTTTAACCCATCCACCCTGCCGAGATACTTTCATACCGTTGACGGCGCCTTAATTACCGGAGCCTTCTTTATGATCGGGGTTAGCGCCTATTTTCTGCTCAAGCATAAGAATATGGACGTGGCCAAAACCTCCATCAAGATTGCCCTGGTCTTTGCCCTCGTGACATCCCCTTTGCAGGTTTTCCTAGGCGATGTTCACGCTGTACAGGTGGCTGAAACCCAGCCGGCCAAGCTAGCTGCCTTTGAAGGTTTATGGCAGACCCAAAGCCAGGCTCCATTGCTGATTTTCGGGCTGCCTGACCAGTCCCAGGAAAGAAACAGGATGGCAATCGCTGTGCCTGGAATGCTGAGCTGGCTGGCCAAAGGCAGCACTAACGCCCCTGTAGAGGGACTAAAGGCTTTCCCGCCGACTGAACGCCCGCCAATCCTGCCGACCTTCGCCTCCTTTCATTTGATGGTCCTTGTAGGGCTGTATCTTGTGCTGCTAATCCTATGGGGGCTTTACCTGCTGGGCAAAGGTAAATTGTACAGTAACAAGCTAACACTAAAGCTTTTCATGTATACTATTCCATTACCTTTTCTGGCCAATGAACTTGGTTGGATTGCCGCAGAAATGGGGCGGCAGCCCTGGATTGTTTACGGGGTGTTAAAAACAGCCAATGCGGCGTCACCTTTGCCAGCCGGGCAGGTTCTGGCCACCACCCTGGCGTTTACCATCGTATATTCCTGCCTGTTTGCGGCTGTAATCTACCTGATGCGGTGCGAAATTAAGCGGGCCATGGGGGAAAACAGAGCTGCACAAGATACACTTACAACCGGGGGTGCGCAGTTATGGACCTAAACACGATTTGGTTCCTGCTGGTAGGGGTTCTGATTATCGGTTACGCCATTCTGGACGGATTTGACCTGGGTGTAGGCAGCCTCTACTACTTGTTGGCCAAAAATGACGCGGAGAAAAAGCTGCTGCTCAACTCAATCGGACCTGTCTGGGACGCCAACGAGGTATGGCTGTTAACTGGAGGAGGGGCTTTGTTTGCAGCTTTTCCGGTTGTCTACGCCACAGTGTTCAGCGGCTTTTACCTGGCCATGATGCTGGTTGTGTTCGGACTGATTTTCCGGGCTGTGGCAGTGGAGTTCCGCAGCAAGGATGAGGCCCCTCAATGGCGCAAAGGTTTTGACCTGCTCTTTTTCCTGGGCAGTTTTCTCCCGGCACTCCTGTTCGGTGTAGCGGTCGGCAACGTTGCTTCGGGCTTGCCTTTGGATAACGGGTACAATTACACAGGCGGCTTTTTCCACCTGCTAAATCCTTATGCCCTCCTTTTCGGCCTATTGGGACTGTCGGCCTTCCTGCTGCAGGGAGTCACTTATACCCTGTTGAAGACGGAGGGTGCGGTGTTTGAGCGGGCCAAAAGGCTGGCGGGGAAGGTTTGGCTGCTGTTTGCGGTGTTGTACGTTCTGGCCGGCATGTATAGTCTCTGGGCAGCCCCAAGCCTGTTTGCCAACTATGTCAAGTACCCGCTGCTCTTTGTTCTGCCGGTGATTACATGGCTGGCGATGCTCCTGACCCAAGTGGCTTTGCGCAAGGCCAGATACGGGATTTCTTTCCTGGCATCTTCCCTGTCCATGGCCGGCATGGTCCTGATTCTGGCCGCCGGCCTGTTCCCCAGGCTGGTACCTGCCAAGGACCCTTCCCTTAGCCTTACCATATATAATGCCTCGTCCTCCCCACTGACGCTGAAAGTCATGTTGATTATCGCCCTGACGGGAGTCCCAATTGTCCTTTTCTATACCGCATATGTGTACCGTGTATTCAGGGACAAAGTAAAACCCGGGAATGAGGCCTACTAGTCCTTAGAAACCAGCCTCATGCATAAAACACAGGAGAGGGAAAGAGCTGCCCGCTCCTGTGTTGGCAGAAAAGGCTGCAGCAGGAGGCTGAGACCTAATTGATATAAAGCTTGAGGCGGGCCACATTGGCGCGCCTTAAGCGCATTTTACCCTAAATGGGTCCGGTCCAACCCGCCGGCGGTTTGTGAGGTAAAAAGGAGGAAATAGCTTGATTCTGTGTAATATGAAAGTTGGGTCTGGAATCGTAAAAACAGGCTGTCGCCGAGGAGCTTCGGTTATAATATTAAGGTTAAGCCTGGGTGTGTGGAGGTTGAAAGAATGTATTTGGAAGATGCCGCCAAACGGGTGGAAGAGTTAAGGAGAGAACTCGAGGAGCATAATTACCGTTATTATGTCCTGGACAAACCCAGCATCTCCGATGCCCAATATGACCGGCTGATGAGAGAATTACAGGATTTGGAGGGCAAATTCCCGGAACTGCAGAGTCCCCACTCTCCCACCCAGAGGGTGGGCGGCAGCCCGGTCAGGGAATTTGGCACGGTCCGGCATACGGTGCAGCTGCTAAGCTTGGGCAATGCCTTCGGTCCGGATGACCTGAGGGATTTCGACCGCCGGGTACGCGAAGCGGCCGGTGAAGTGGAATATGTGGTGGAGCTGAAAATCGACGGCCTGACTGTGGCCCTGACTTATATTGACGGCGTGCTCTCCACTGCGGCTACCCGCGGCGATGGGGTTACGGGAGAGGATATCAGCCAGAACCTGAAGACGGTTTACAGCGTGCCCTTAAAACTTAAAACTCCCCTGAGGCGCCTGGAAGTGCGGGGGGAAGCCTATATGCCCAAGGACTCCTTCGAAAAGCTTAACCTGGAGCGGGAGGAAAACGGCGAAGCCACCTTTGCCAACCCGCGCAATGCTGCAGCGGGTTCTTTGCGGCAGCTTGATCCAAAGGTAACCGCCTCCCGCAACCTGAAGGTCTTTGCCTATAACATCATCTACCAGGAAGGAGCTGAGGTGGACAGCCAGCTGGCGTCCCTGGATTTTCTTAAGGAACAGGGGTTTCTGGTCAATGACCAGTTCCGGCTGTGCAAGAACATCGATGAGGTAATTGAGGCGTGCCTGGATTGGGGGGAAAAGCGCAACTCGCTGCCCTATGAGATCGACGGCATGGTGGTGAAGGTGAACAGCCTTGCGGCCCAGGAAGAATTGGGAGCCACCGCCAAGAGTCCCCGTTGGGCAATCGCTTACAAATTCCCCGCCCAGCAGGAGGAAACAGTAATTGAAGACATTATTGTGCGGGTGGGCAGGACCGGTGTGCTTACCCCAACAGCCGTGTTAAAACCCGTTAGAGTAGCTGGTTCGACTGTGAGCAGGGCTACCCTGCACAATATTGATATGATCCGGGAGAAAGACATCCGCATCGGGGACCATGTGCTGATCCAAAAGGCCGGGGATGTGATTCCTGAGGTGGTGGAAGTGCTGGCGGAGAAGAGGACCGGCCTGGAAAAGGAATTTCACATGCCGGCTGTCTGCCCTGAGTGCCAGGCGGAAGTTATCCGCTATGACAATGAAGCAGCTCACCGCTGCACCGGGATTGCCTGCCCCGCCAAGCAGAGGGAAGGGATTATCCACTTTGTTTCCCGGGACGCCATGAATATTGAAGGTTTGGGCCCGGCCGTGGTGGGACAGCTGTTAGACGCTGGGCTTATTCACAACGCAGCCGACCTATACTCCCTCAAATTCGATGACCTGGTCAAGCTGGAGCGGATGGGCAAGAAGTCGGCGGAAAATCTCCTGGCAGCGATTGAACAGAGCAAGGAGCGGGGCCTGGCGCCTTTGATTTTCGCCCTGGGGATCCGCCATGTGGGGGCCCGGGCGGGCAAGCTCCTGGCCAGCAACTTCAAGGCCATGGACGCTCTAAGCAAAGCCGGCAGGGAAGACCTCCTCGAAATTTCTGAAGTGGGCCCCGCTGTGGCCGAGAGTATTGCAACCTTTTTCCGGCAGGAACAAACCGATGAATTTTTGGATAAACTGGCTGCGGCCGGGGTGGTGATGGTCGAGGAGAACAGGCAAAAGTCTGAATCTCTCGCCGGCAAGACTATCGTGGTTACCGGGACCTTGCATAAATATGGCCGCAAGGAGATCGAAGAAGTTATCGAGGCCCACGGCGGAAAACCTTCCGGCAGTGTGAGTAAGAAGACCTCATTTGTGCTGGCCGGGGAGAACGCGGGCAGTAAGCTGGACAAGGCCAGGGCACTGGGTGTTGAGATTATTACGGAAGAGGAATTTTTGGGTATGGTTGGTGGAGAGTAGTTTGCTCTGGCGGTTCAATCAGGCTGTGAAAAATTAGATCAGTTTGGGAGGTCTCGAAGTGTCTCAAAGGTGGTGAGTCAGTGGAGAACCGTCCCCAAGTGACTCATTTCCAAGTGACCCAAGGAGAGGTCCGTCCTCAAATGGCTCAAAACTGAGTCAGCGGAGAACCGTCCCCAAGTGACTCAAAACTTGCCGATGGGTGGCTAGTTTGGTATATTTGTGGTATATGTGCAATTACAGACAAGGATGGTGACAAATGAAGATTTCCAAGGAACAGGTGGAACACGTGGCCATGCTGGCCCGTTTGGAATTGACCGAAGAGGAAAAGCAGACCTATACTGAACAGCTCAACTCCATTCTGGAGTATGCGGCTATACTGGACAAGCTGGATACACAGGATGTGCCTCCTACCGCTCACCCTCTGCCGCTGCACAATGTGTTCAGGGATGATGTGGTGAAGCCCTCCATCAGCCAGGAGGAGGCTTTGACCAACGCTCCGGATGCGGAGGACGGATTCTTCAAAGTACCTAAGATCGTTTAGGAGGAAGCAGTAATGGATCTGACTCAGTTGACAGCCCATGAGCTAAGTGATTTGCTGGCCAGCAGGGAGGCCGGCGCGGTTGAGCTGGTTAAAGCCTTTTTCGCCCGGATTGACCAGGTGGAGGAGGATGTAAAGGCTTTTAATATTTTCACCAGGGACAGGGCCTTAGAGCAGGCATCCAAGGTGGACGACAAGCTGGCGCGCGGGGAGGAGCTCGGGCCGCTTGAGGGGATTCCCATGGCCTTCAAAGACAATATGTGCACCAAGGGCGTACCCACAACCTGTTCCTCCAAGATCCTCAAATCCTTCGTGCCCCCATACAGCGCCACGGTGGTGGAACAGCTGGCCCAGGCCGGTTCCATCATGCTGGGCAAGCTGAACATGGACGAATTTGCCATGGGTTCTTCCACCGAAAACTCGGCCTTTGCGAAGACCTGCAATCCCTGGGACCTGGAAAGGGTGCCTGGAGGCTCTTCCGGCGGTGCGGTAGCCTCAGTCTCTGCGGATGAGGTTGCTTTCGCCCTGGGTTCAGATACCGGGGGCTCGATCCGCCAGCCGGCGGCTTTCTGCGGCGTGGTGGGGCTTAAGCCCACTTACGGTTACGTTTCACGCTTTGGGCTGATCGCCTTTGCCTCTTCCCTGGACCAGATCGGGCCTTTAACCAAGGACGTGACGGATTGTGCCCTGGTAATGAATGCGATAGCCGGGCATGACCCCAAAGATTCTACTTCGGCGCCGGTTGACAAGCCGGATTTCACCAAGTCCTTAATTAATGATGTTAAAGGGCTGCGGATCGGCATACCGCGGGAATACTTCGGCGCCGGCATTGACCCGGAAGTAGACAAGGTAATCCGGCAAGCCATTACCAAGCTCGAAGAGCTTGGCGCAGTGGTGGAAGAGTGCTCTATGCCCCACACCGAGTACGCTATGCCCACCTATTACCTGATTGCCCCGGCAGAGTGCAGCTCCAACCTGGCCCGCTATGACGGGGTGAGCTACGGTTACCGGGCACCCGAGTCAGGGGACATTGTCAGCATGTTCAAAAAGAGCCGGGCGGAAGGTTTCGGGCCGGAAGTCAAGCGGCGGATCATGCTGGGCACCTACGCCCTGAGTTCCGGTTATTATGACGCCTATTACCTGAAGGCGCTCAAGGTCCGAACCCTGATTAAACAGGATTTTGACCAGGCCTTCGAGAAATTTGATATCCTGCTCTCTCCCACTGCCCCCACTCCGGCCTTTAAATTCGGCGAGAAATCGGCAAATCCCCTGGCCATGTACCTTTCGGATATCTGCACGGTGCCGGTGAATTTGGCGGGCATTCCTGCGATTTCCATTCCCTGCGGCTTTGCGGGCGGGCTGCCCGTGGGACTGCACCTGATGGGCAAGGCCTTTGATGAAGGAACTTTGCTCCGGGTTTCGTACACCTTTGAACAAAACACGGAATTCCACAAGGTTAAACCCAGCTTGGGGGTGAAGTAGATGTTGGAGGATTTCGAAATTGTGGCCGGTGTGGAAGTCCATGCCGAGCTGGCCACCAAAACAAAGATTTTTTGCGGCTGCACCACTGAGTTTGGCGGCGAACAAAACACCCATGTCTGCCCTGTATGTCTCGGGCTTCCCGGGGTACTGCCCGTGCTCAACCGACAGGTGGTGGAATACGCCATCAAGACCGGGCTGGCTTTGAACTCAGAGATAGCCGAGTTCAGCAAGTTTGACCGCAAGAACTATTACTATCCTGACCTGCCAAAGAATTTCCAGACATCCCAATATGACCTGCCGATTTGCCTTGGGGGTCATGTGGAAATAGAAGTGGATGGAGTGAAAAAGCGCATTGGCATTACCCGGGTCCATATGGAAGAGGATGCGGGCAAACTGGTGCACAGCGGGGCAACCATTTCCACTTCTGATGTGTCTTTCGTGGACTACAACCGTACAGGCGTACCTCTCCTGGAAATAGTATCAGAGCCGGATTTGCGCTCGGTGGACGAGACCGTCGCCTACCTGGAAAAGCTGGTGCAAACCCTTGATTATATTGAAGTCTCGGACTGCCGCATGGAACAGGGTTCGGTGCGCTTTGACATCAACGTCTCCCTAAGACCCAAGGGCAGCGACAAATTGGGCATCCGCACGGAGACCAAGAATCTGAACTCCTTTGGCTCGGTCCGCCGCTGCATGGAGTATGAAATTGAACGCCAGGCGGAAGTCCTGAGCGAAGGAGGCCAGGTGATTCAGGAGACCAGGACCTGGGACGAAGGCAGGGGGATTACACTTTCCCTCCGTTCAAAGGAAGAAGCCCATGACTACCGCTACTTCCCGGAGCCCGATTTGGTGCCTATGGTTATTGAGCGGGAATGGGTTGAACGGGTGAGGGAGAGGCTGCCCGAACTGCCTGACTCCAGACGGGAAAGGCTTTTGGAACTGGGACTTTCTGCTTATGATGCGGGCGTGATTACCAGTTCCAAGGCCCTCGCCGAGTTTTTTGACGCGGCACTGGACAAATTTAAAGACCCGAAGACCCTGGCTAACTGGGTAATGGGGGATTTCCTGGGCCTGCTCAAGGCCAAAGGAATTCCAGTCCAGTCTTCACCTGTCAAACCAGAGGGGCTGGCAGAGCTTCTTAACCTTGTGGAAAACGGAACCATAAGCGGTAAGATCGGCAAGAGCGTGATCGGGGAAATGTTTGAGAGTGGTAAGGGAGCAGCCGAGATAGTAAAGGAAAAGGGCCTGGTGCAAATCAGCGATACAGGCGCCCTCTCAGGTATCATTGACAAGGTTGTAAACTCCAATCCCCAGTCAGTAACTGACTTCAAGGCCGGCAAAGAGAGGGCCATCGGCTTCCTGGTAGGACAGGTGATGAAAGAAACCAAGGGCCAGGCTAATCCGGGGTTGGTTAATAAACTTTTAAAGGAAAAACTAGAAACCATGTAGGCTGAGCGGCCCGGGGGACCTAACGGTTTCCAGGGCTTTTTCTTTTTCACACCTTGTTTGCGTAAATGTCCCGTCCCCGGAGGCAAAGGCGTAGGATGTCTTGTTATAAGCCAAACTTAAGGGGTAACGCAGTATACTGTATATATGCCAAGTATACAGTATTTCCCTATGTGGCCGCTTTCCGGTCTGACCATTTTGTGATAGTATAAAGTTCAATTCTTCTCTTCAAAATTTCACTTTTGCATAAGTTTAGTAAGGAGGTAGAAATAATGTCCAAAAGCCTCGTTATTGTTGATACCACCCTGCGGGATGGGGAGCAGACAGCAGGGGTTGTGTTTGCAAATAAGGAAAAAGTCCGGATTGCCAAGCTCTTGGATGAGGTTGGGGTAGGTCAGATTGAAGCTGGCATCCCTGTTATGGGCGGGGATGAAAAAGAATCCATTAAAGCCATCGTTAAGCTGGGCCTTAAGGCCAGTATCATGGCCTGGAACCGGGCGGTTATTTCCGATATTCAGACTTCCATAGACTGCGGTGTCGATGCTGTGGCAATTTCGATTTCCACTTCCGATATCCACATCAAACATAAGCTGCAGACCACCCGGGAAGATGTGCTGCAGCGCATGGTTAAGGCAACGGAATACGCCAAAACGCAGGGAATGTACATTTCGGTAAATGCGGAGGATGCTTCCCGCTCAGACATGGACTACCTGGTCCAATTTGCTACGGAAGCCAAAAATGCCGGAGCCAACCGGATACGCTACTGCGATACAGTAGGAATTCTTGAGCCTTTTAGTACCTACGAGCGCATCAAAGTCCTGATTGAACGGGTCGGGATTGATGTGGAAATGCACACCCATAATGATTTCGGCATGGCTA
>JAJYNB010000320.1 GCA_021786555.1 Bacillota bacterium
CCTGATGACCACGGTGCACTCTGTGACCAACGACCAGCAGATTCTGGATCTGCCCCACAAGGACCTGCGCCGGGCCAGGGCAGCGGGAATGTCCATGATCCCCACCACCACGGGGGCAGCCAAAGCCGTAGCCCTGGTCATGCCGGAGATGAAGGGCAGGCTGACCGGCTTTGCTGTAAGGGTGCCCACTCCCAACGTGTCCCTGGTGGACCTGAATGCGGTGCTGGCCCGGGCCGCCAGCAAGGAAGAAATAAATTCTGCCCTGCGCCAGGCGTCTGAAACAGATTTGAAAGGAATTTTGGCATTCAGTGAAGAACCATTAGTATCCAGGGATTACAACGGCAACAGCAATTCTTCCATTGTAGATGCGCTCTTAACCAGCGTAATCGGGGACAAACTTGCCAAAGTAGTAGCCTGGTATGACAATGAGTGGGGATACAGCAGCAGGGTTTTGCAGCTGACCGCTTATGTCGCCGGGAGACTTTAATAGAGGGTGATACCCTCTACTTTTGTGGGGAAGGAGAATCATTTTGGAAAAAAAGACAGTCAAGGATTTTGCCGTAGAGGGCAAGCGGGTTTTGGTCAGGGTGGATTTCAATGTTCCCATGGACGAAAACAAGGGGATTACCGATGACACCCGTATCCGTGCCGCAATACCCACCATCCGTTACCTGATGGATCAAGGCGCCAAGGTTATCCTGGCCTCCCATCTGGGCAGGCCCAAGGGGCAGGTCAACCCCAAATACAGCATGGCCCCTGTGGCTGAGCGGCTGAGCGGCCTGTTAGGAGCTCCTGTGGAGATGGCCGGGGACTGTGTGGGAGAAGAAGTTAAGAAAATGGCGGGCAAGCTGGAACCGGGCCAGGTCTTGCTTCTGGAAAACGTGCGCTTTTACGCAGAAGAAGAGAAAAACGACCCCGGCTTTGCCGCCAAGCTGGCTGAGCTGGCCGACCTTTACATAAATGACGCCTTTGGTACTGCCCACCGGGCCCATGCCTCCACCGAAGGAGTGGCCCGCCTCCTGCCCGCCGGGGCCGGTTTCCTGATGCAGAAAGAAATTGACATCATGGGTAAGGCACTGGCCAATCCCGAGCGTCCCTTTACCGCCATCCTGGGCGGCGCCAAGGTCTCGGACAAAATCGGGGTGATTGAAAACCTCCTCAAGCAGGTGGACTGCCTGATTATCGGGGGAGGCATGGCCAACACTTTTCTCAAAGCCCAGGGCTACGAGGTAGGCAAATCCCTGGTCGAAAACGATAAGCTGGATCTGGCCCGCAAGCTGGTGCAAGAGGCGGGCTGCAGGGTCAAGTTCCTTTTGCCCTCCGATGTGGTGGCGGCGGACCAGTTTTCTGTGGATGCCAAGCGAAAAGTTGTGGGGGTAGAGGAAATCCCGGCCGGTTGGCTGGCCCTGGACATCGGCCCAGCCACAGCCAAGCTGTTTGCCGAAGAGATTAGCTTCGCCCGCACCATTGTCTGGAACGGACCCATGGGCGTGTTTGAAATGGAGCCTTTCGCTGCTGGAACGGAAGCGGTAGCCAAGGCTCTGGCCGGCTCCAAGGCGGTGACCATCGTGGGCGGCGGGGATTCGGTGGCCGCGGTGGAGAAGCTGGGTGTAGCTGAAAAGATAACCCATATTTCCACGGGCGGCGGGGCATCCCTGGAATTTTTGGAAGGCAAGGTACTGCCCGGTGTGGCGGCATTGCAGGACAAATAGAGGAGGAAGAAAATGCGGCAGCCAATCATAGCTGGAAACTGGAAAATGTATAAGACGGCCGCCGAGGCAGTGGAATTTGTCAGAGACCTTAAGCCTTTGGTCGCCGGGGCCAGGCACTGCGAAATAGTGATTTGCCCCCCCTATACTTCTTTGGAGGTTTTGGCGCCCGCCCTGGCCGGTACAGGAATCTCTTTGGGGGCCCAGAATATGTTCTGGGAGGCTGAAGGAGCCTATACCGGGGAAATATCGCCCGGGATGCTTTCGGCTGCAGGCTGCAGATATGTTATTTTAGGCCATTCGGAGCGGCGGGAATATTTTGGCGAAAGCGATGAGATTATAAACCGTAAAATTAAAGCCGCCCTGATCAACGGCCTGATCCCGATCTTCTGCGTTGGGGAAAAGCTGGCACAGCGGGAGGAGGGCGTCACTACCCAGGTGGTGAGAAAGCAGGTCACGGGCGGACTGGCGGGCATTGCCGCCGCCGATGCAGCAAGGATGGTCATCGCCTATGAACCGGTCTGGGCCATTGGCACAGGCAAGACCTCCTCGAGCCAGGACGCGGAGGAAGTGATCTCTTTCATCCGGGGTGTGGTGGAGGAACTTTACGGGCCCGGGAGTGCCGCGGATGTGCGCCTCCAGTACGGCGGCAGCGTCAAGCCGGGCAACGCCCGGGAACTGATGGGCATGTCCAACATCGACGGTGCCCTGGTAGGCGGGGCCAGTCTGGACCCGGTGTCTTTTGCGCAGATTGTAAATTACCCGGCATAATAGAGGTCCGAGGTCCGAGGTCCGAGGTCCGAGGTCCGAGGTCCGAGGTCCGAGGTCCGAAGTCCGAAGTCCGAGGTCCGAAGTCCGAAGTCCGAAGTCCGAAGTCCGTAGTCCGTAGTCCGAGTGCATGCCTGCTTCCGGGCCTGAAGGCCTTTGTAAGGTATTTTATCCACTGATGGAACCGGTATGGGGGTCTGCCAAAGACTAAGCATCACGCCAAGGCCAAACAAACTGTTTCAGTTGACGTTTAAGGAGGCATACTCATGTCCTCAGCAAAACCTGTTGTAATGCTTGCAATCTTGGATGGTTGGGGATACAACGAGAAAAAAGAGGGCAATGCCCTGGCCCAGGCCAAACTGCCCAACTACAGCAATCTCAGGGCCAACTACCCAAATACCCTGCTCCAGGCTTCCGGTGAAGCCGTAGGGCTCCCCAAAGGCCAGATGGGTAATTCCGAGGTGGGACACCTGAACATCGGAGCGGGCAGAGTGGTTTACCAGGAGCTGACCAGAATTTTTAAAGCCATTGCGGATGGGGATTTTTTCAAGAATCCAGAGCTTATTGATGCTGTGGACAAGGCCAAAGCGGACGGCAAAGCCCTGCACCTGATGGGCCTGTTATCGGATGGCGGTGTGCACAGCCATATTGAGCACCTTTTCGCCCTTCTGGAACTGGCAAAACAGCGGGGCCTGGAAAAGGTCTTTATCCACTGCTTTCTCGACGGGCGGGACGTCCTGCCGGACCACGCCAAGACCTACATCGCAGCTCTGGAAGGTAAGTGCCGGGAACTGGGTGTGGGCAAAATCGCCAGCATTTCCGGCCGGTATTACGCCATGGACCGGGACAATAGGTGGGAGAGGGTTAAACTGGCCTGGGATGCCCTGGTTCTGGGCCAGGGGGAAATGGCCGCCACAGCCGCTGCCGCGGTGGAGCAGTCCTATAACCTGAAGGTGACCGATGAATTTGTCAAACCTACGGTGCTTCTGGACGGGCCCGTGCCCACGGCGCTGGTCGGGGACGGGGACAGCGTAATCTTTTTCAATTTCCGCGCAGACCGGGCCAGGCAGATAACCCGTGCTTTTACCGACCAGGATTTCAGCGGTTTTGAACGGGAAAAACATCCCGCCGTGAATTACGTCTGCCTGACCGAGTATGATGTTACCATCTCTGCCCCAGTGGCGTTTCCACCCCAGAATCTGAAGAATACCCTCGGTGAGGTTTTGGCTGCCAGAGGACTGAGACAATTGAGAATTGCGGAGACGGAAAAATACGCGCACGTAACCTTCTTTTTCAACGGCGGGGTGGAGGAACCAAACCCGGGTGAAGACAGGATTTTGATTCCCTCTCCCAAGGTGGCCACTTATAATCTGCAGCCCGAGATGAGTGCCGACGAGGTAACCCGCGCGGTGGTAGACAAAATCCATGAAGGCATTTATGATGTTATCGTATTGAACTTCGCCAACCCGGACATGGTAGGCCATACAGGGGTCTTGGACGCCACGGTGAAAGCCGTTGAAACAGTGGATGGCTGCTTGGGCCAGATTGTCCCGGCGGTGCTGGAGAAAGGGGGAGCCCTGCTCCTCACTGCAGACCACGGTAACGCCGAGGAGAAGATTGACCCGGAGACAGGGGCAACTCTCACCGCCCACACCACGAACATGGTTCCTTTCATCCTGGCAGCAGACGCGTACAAAGGAAAAAGCCTGCGTTCGGGCTGCTCACTGCGGGATATCGCCCCAACCATACTGGACATCCTTGGAGGGGGACAGCCGCCCGAGATGACTGGAGTAAGTCTGCTGAAAGTTTGAGGTGTGCTTAACCAGAGAAATTCAGGAGTCAGAAGTCAAGTGATAGAAGAATTCAGAATTCAGGAGTCAGTAGTCAGAATACTTCAAGCCGGAAAACCCGGTCTTTCATTCTGACTAGTGAATTCCCTAGGAGTCAATCAGGAACCGTCCCAGATGACTCATTCCCGGATGCTCTAGCTGAATCCATTCTGACTCCTGACTCCTGACTCCGGACCCAGAATTCTAACCTGTAAGCTATTACTATTCCCGTACTGGGGCTAAAATAAGGAGGTTTTTGTTGCTGTGAGTACTATTTCCGACATCGTGGCCAGGGAGATCCTCGATTCCAGGGGAAACCCGACCGTAGAAGTGGATGTTTACCTGGAGGACGGCACCATGGGTCGCGCCGCCGTTCCCTCCGGCGCTTCCACCGGTGCCTATGAAGCGGTGGAACTAAGGGACGGCATAAAGGAGCGCTACCTGGGCAAAGGGGTACTGCAGGCGGTGGATAACGTCAATACCGTCATCGCCCCTGAATTGATTGGGTACAGCGCCCTGGACCAGGCTATGTTAGACCAAATCATGCTGGATTTGGACGGCACCCCCAACAAGGGCAAGCTTGGCGCCAACGCCATCCTGGGGGTGTCTTTGGCGGTGGCCAAAGCTGCGGCAGACTCGCTGGGACTATCTCTTTACCAGTACATAGGAGGGGTCAACGCCAAAACCCTGCCCGTACCGATGATGAATATCCTTAACGGCGGCAAGCACGCCGACAATAACGTAGACATCCAGGAATTCATGGTAATGCCCGCCGGAGCATCATCTTTCGCCGAAGCCCTGCGCATGGGGGCGGAGATTTTCCACAACCTGAAAGCGGTACTGAAATCAAAAGGGTATAACACATCTGTTGGAGACGAAGGCGGCTTTGCCCCCAACCTTAAATCCAACGAAGAAGCAATCCAGGTAATCCTGGCTGCCATCGCCAACGCCGGCTATAAACCGGGAGAAGATGTGTTCATTGCCCTGGACACTGCCGCCACGGAACTGTGGCAGGACGGCAACTATGTCCTGGCTGGGGAAGGCAAGAAGATGACTTCTGACCAGATGATAGATTTCTATGAATCCCTGGTCAACAAGTACCCTATCATCTCCATCGAAGACGGTCTGTCGGAAGACGACTGGGACGGCTGGAAGAAGCTGACCGAGAGGCTTGGTTCCAGGGTCCAACTCGTGGGCGACGACCTGTTTGTTACTAATACCGAAAAACTGGCCCAGGGTATCTCCACGGGTACCGCCAATTCAATCTTGATCAAGGTCAACCAGATCGGCACCCTGACCGAAACACTGGATGCCATAGAGATGGCAAAGCGGGCAGGTTATACCGCAGTGGTGTCCCACCGTTCCGGCGAGACCGAGGACTCCACTATAGCCGACATTGCCGTAGCCGCTAATGCTGGGCAGATTAAGACAGGCGCTCCGTCCCGAACCGACCGGGTAGCAAAATACAATCAACTGCTGCGCATCGAAGAGGAACTGGACGAATCGGCGAAGTATCCTGGTATCAAAACTTTTTACAACATCAGAAAAGGCTAATACCTTATCTTTTGGTAAATAATAGGATTACTGGAAGGGGTGTGGTGATAAACATCCCTTCATAATCCTTGATTTTTTCGCGTTACTTTGCTAAAATATTTCCATTGGTAAAGCACTTAGCCAAGGGGGTGAATTGCATGACAATTCTGTTAGTTATCCTGCTGGTTGTCAGTTCCCTGGGCGTAATCGCGTCTGTTCTGCTGCAGTCCGGCCACAGCGCTGGTTTGTCCGGAGCCATTACCGGTGCCGGTGAATCCATTTTCGGCAAAAAGAAAGGCCTTGATGAACTTTTGACCAAAGTCTCTACAGTATTCGCTGTTTTGTTCCTGCTGAGCAACCTTGCTATGGCTTTACTTTATAAGTAAAGGTTACATTTTTCTCCGGTCGACGGTCTGGATCCCGGTACTTCTTTATAAGAAGATATTTAGCCAGAAAAAACGGGAATAGTTCGCACTAGTCCAGTATTTTTTTTGTCCGGACCGGGACGATGGAGAATTGATTATATAACCTTTAAGGAGCGTGGTAAAAGAAATGGGCAATCTTCCTTTTTATGCTGTGGGCGCAGCGATTCTGGGCCTGCTGTTTGCCGTGTACCTGGCCAAGAGCGTCATGAGCGAAAACCCTGGCAACTCCCGGATGCAGGAACTCTCTCAGGCCATTTTCGAAGGGGCCATGGCCTACTTGAACCGTCAGTACAGGACCCTCATTCCCTTTGTCGTAATTATTTTTGTTGTTTTGATTTTTCTCAAAGGATGGGAAACAGCCGTATCCTTCCTGGTGGGTTCTGTTTTGTCCGCCATCGCCGGTTATGTGGGTATGAGCATCACCACCCGGGCCAATACCCGTACAACGGAAGCCGCCAGAACAAGCCTGAACAAGGCTCTGGGCGTTGCTTTCCGCGGCGGTGCGGTCATGGGCATGTCGGTGGCAGGCCTCGGGCTTTTGGGTGTTTCTCTTCTTTACATAGTCTTTAGGAGCCCCGAAATCATCAACAGCTTTGCCTTTGGCGCCTCAGCCATCGCCCTCTTCGCCCGCGTAGGCGGCGGGATTTACACTAAGGCTGCCGACGTTGGCGCGGACCTGGTGGGTAAAATTGAAGCAGGTATCCCGGAAGACGATCCGAGAAACCCCGCGGTTATCGCTGACAACGTAGGCGACAACGTGGGTGACACCGCCGGCATGGGCGCGGACCTGTTCGAGTCCTACGCAGCCACCACCATCGCTGCTATGCTGATCGGGGTTAGCCCCACTGTAGTTGAAAAACTGAGCTTAGCCGGCAGCCCCCTCAATGCCTTACTGCTGCCCCTGCTCTTAGGCGCAGCCGGTGTCATCGCTTCGATCATCGCCAGCTTCTTTGTGCGCACCGATGAAAACGCCAATCCACAGACCGCCTTAAATAAAGGCCTGTGGGGGACTAACATACTTGTGGCAATTGCCGCTTACGGGCTGACAAGCTGGCTGATACCCAGCAAGGCCGTACCGGTGTTTGGCGCCGTTGTCTGCGGTCTGGTTGTGAACGTGGCCATCGGTTTTATTACCGAGTACTATACCTCGAACCTTAAAAGACCGGCCCAGGCCATTGCTGAAGCATCGCAAACCGGGGCCGCCACCAATATCATCGCCGGTCTCGCTACCGGCCTGAAGAGCACGGCTCTTCCCGTAATCGTGATTTGTGCCGCTACCCTGGCGGCTTACAGCCTGGCCGATGTATACGGCATTGCCATGGCGGCTATGGGTATGCTCTCAACTGCAGGCATCGTTGTAGCCATCGACTCCTTCGGACCTGTGGCTGATAATGCCGGCGGTATCGCCGAAATGGCTGAACTGGAACCCAGCGTGCGCAAAACCACTGACAAGCTGGACTCGGTTGGCAACACCACTGCAGCTGTGGCCAAAGGCTTTGCCATCGGCTCCGCTGCCCTGACTGCCCTGGCCCTGTTTAACGCCTTCAGTGAGATCGCCCACCTCAAGGGCATCGATATCCTGCAGCCTCTGACCATCGTCGGATTGTTCATCGGCGGCGCGCTGCCCTTCCTGTTCTGCGCCTTCGCTATGGAGGCTGTGGGTAAGGCTGCCTTTGAAATGATCAAAGAAGTACGCCGCCAGTTTAAAGAAATCCCCGGCCTGATGGAAGGCAAAGCCAAACCTGACTATCGCGCTTGCGTCGACATCAGCACCAAAGCCGCAATCAGGCAGATGATTGTTCCCGGTCTCCTGGCTGTAGGAACTCCCCTCCTGGTCGGCTTCGGCCTCGGCAAGACCGCCATGGGCGGCATGCTGGCCGGCGGTACCCTGACCGGTCTGCTCATGGCAGTATTCATGGCCAATGCAGGCGGCGCCTGGGATAATGCCAAGAAATACATCGAAGCCGGCAACTTGGGCGGTAAGGGCACAGAGACCCATGCGGCCGCTGTCACCGGCGACACCGTAGGCGACCCCTTCAAAGACACTGCCGGACCTTCTCTCAATGCTCTAATCAAAGTTATGGGGACCATTTCCCTAATTATCGCTCCGTTCCTCCGCTAAGCAACGTTTGATGCCAGAACACCCCGGTTCGAGGCTCGAAGTTCGAGGCACAAGGTCGACCCAAGTTTAATCTTGGGTCGGACTTCGGACCTCGGACATCGGACTTCGTAAAAGGGGTGTTCTTTAATATTGGTGAGGTGAGTTTGCATGCAAATCGTGCAAAAAAATGCCGAGCCCTTTTTTTACCCCGGCGGGAAAACGGGGATTCTTTTGGTCCACGGTTTTACGGGATCCCCTTCGGAAATGAGGCCCCTTGGCCAGTTCCTGGCTGCCAAAGGGTACACGGTGCAGGGGGTAAGGCTGGCCGGACATGGCACAAACCTGGATGACATGGTAGGAACCACATGGGGGGACTGGTACGATTCGGTCAGGTCAGCTTACCGCGAGCTTGAGGAAAAGTGCAGCAGGGTTTTCATCGTCGGTCTCAGCATGGGCGGAATCTTGTCCCTCCACGCTTCCCTGGAGTTTTCTCCAGTGGCGGTAATCTCTATCAACGCGCCCATCAGGCTGGTGAACCGCAGAGCGATTTTTGCCCCACTGCTGCGGCACCTGAGACTCTATGCAGAGAAAGCAAACCCATCTGCTTATCCCGATCACTTCAGCTACAGCCGCATGCCATTAAACAGCCTCAACTCCCTGCTGCAGCTGATTCGCCTGGTACGGCGGGAGCTTCCACGCGTAACTTCCCCTTTGCTGGTGCTCCAGTCCGAGCGCGATGATGTGGTCAACCCGGCGAGCGCCAAGCTGATTTTTAACAACAGCGGGAGCCTGGAGAAAGAGATAGAATGGTTCCCCAAGTCCGGACATCTGCTGACTTTGGGTAGTGAACGGGATACAGTGTTTAAGCGTGTCCTGGAATTTATCGAAAGACAAGACTGAAAAGGAGAGACCGTCATGAAGCGAGAAGAAGCCCTGAAGGAACTAAAAAAGTATATCAACAACAAGAACCTGCTTAAGCACATGTATGCAGTGGAAGCGGTTATGGCCCGCCTGGCAGGTCACTTCGGTGAAGATGAAGAATCCTGGGCACTGGCGGGCCTGCTGCATGATATTGATTACGACGAGACCAAGGACAAGCCAGAACTGCACGCCCTAAAGGGAGCTGAAATTTTGGAGGAACTGGGCTTGGCGCCTGAGGTAATCCACGCCGTAAAAGCCCATAATTCCAGGCTGGGTGTTCCCCGTGTCAGCTTGATGGATAAGGCACTCTATGCAGCTGACCCGGTAACCGGGCTGATTGTGGCCGGCGCTTTAATCAGGCCGGAAAAGCGGCTTGACGCCGTTAAGGCAGATTTTTTGCTGAACCGTTT
>JAJYNB010000033.1 GCA_021786555.1 Bacillota bacterium
CGGCTTTCGAAGTGGCGGACATTTCCCAGACCAGGGGTATCCCCCGCTGTTTGCACTCTAATACCAGGGCAACCTTGCTGCTCACCGTATCAATGGCATCCACCACATAACTCACGTCAGGTGTGAGAAAGTCAGCGGCATTTTCGCGCGTAAAGAACTCCTTTACAGCCTCAACCTTAAGCTTGGGGTTGATGTCAAGCAGACGCTCTTTCATTACATCGACCTTTGCCCGCCCTACAGTTGAATGCAGGGCATGGAGCTGACGATTGATGTTGGTAAGGCATATATCATCATAGTCAACCAGGACCAACTCTCCAATCCCAGCTCTGGCCAGAGCCTCAACAGTATAGGAACCGACTCCGCCCACTCCAAATACTATCACCTTGCTCGCAGCCAGCTTTGCCAAGCTTGCAGCGCCTACGATTAATTCGGTACGGGAAAACTTATGCTGCACTTTGTCCAAACCCCCTAAAGCTGTATAGCAAAAAGGCAGCACCCCTTGGGCGCTGCACTATTTCAGAATGTATACCCCACCCATGCCGTGGAACCGGGTTTTGAACCTGCCGCAGCAGGTGGGTACCCTCCTGAACGCTTTATGAGTCCCCTCCATGGAGGCTTTCACGCTACGCTCAGAGCAAGGTTCCCAATGTCAATGTGTTGGCTCAAAACAACGGCTTGCTCACGAACACAGTAGGGCTTTTGAACTGCAGTAACTTTAGCTTTATGTTAGCACAGTCAGTAGAACCCTTCAAGTGTCAAAGATTGACTGTAGACTTATTTTACCCGGTTCAATCCTGGTTTTAGTCGTCCCTTTGCAAAGCATTATATTTTTTTTCGGGTATTCAGAATTCAGGAGTCAGGATTCAGAATAATTTAAAATTGTAAACCGGCCTTCTCATTCCGCCCTAAAACAAGGCCTTTTGGGTCCGCTCGGGTTGAATTTACTTTCTGCTTCATTCATCAGTGGTGTCGGCAAGCGGCATGCAAGTCTAACTCCTGACTCCTGACTCCTGTCTCCTGACTCCTTACTTTTTTAAGACATTCAGTCTGATATGCAGCTCCCGCAGCTGTTTGTCTGCTACAGGTGACGGAGCTGCCGTCATCATATCTGCGGCGCTCTGGGTCTTGGGGAAAGCAATCACATCGCGGATGTTGTCCCGCTTGGCCAGGAGCATCATAATCCTGTCCAAGCCGAAGGCTATGCCGCCATGGGGCGGAGTGCCATACTCAAAGGCCTCCAGCATGAACCCGAACTTATCAATTGCTTCCTCTTGGGCCAGCCCCAACAGGGAAAACATTTTTTCCTGCACATCCCGGCGGTGAATCCTGATACTGCCGCCCCCGATTTCATATCCGTTTAGAGCTAAATCATAGGCTTTTGCCCTGACCTTGCCGGGGTTTGTGTCCATTAGCGGCAGATCCTCGTCCATCGGGGCAGTGAAGGGATGGTGCATGGCCACCCACCTTTTCTCGGTCTCATCGTACTCGAGCAGGGGAAACTGGGTAATCCAGACAAAGCTGTATTTATCCTGGTTGATCAGGCCCAGGCGCTCCGCCAGTTCAAGCCTCAGATGTCCCAACGCATCGGCTGCTACTCCAGGTTTGTCTGCCACAAAGAAGAGGATATCCCCTTCCTGGCCCTGCATGCGGTCAACCAAGGATGCCAATTGATCTTCACTGAAAAATTTGGCTATAGGCGATTTGACACCTTCAGCGGTAATGACAATGTAGGCCAGGCCCCTGGCCCCGTAAACACCTGCGTATTTTGTCAAATCGTCTATCTCGCGGCGGGTAAAATGCGCACACCCCTTGGCATTAATGCCTTTTACCCGTCCGCCCTTATTTACAACCTCGGCAAACACCTTAAAATCACTTGCAGCCACCAAATCCGAAACTTCCACCAGTTCCAGTCCGAAGCGTATATCGGGTTTGTCAGAGCCAAACCGCTGCATGGCCTCCCCGTAGGTCAAGCGTTTAATCGGCAGTTCCACTTCTATGCCTTTTGTTTGTTTGAAGACATGGGCAATCATTCTCTCCATCAGGGACAGGATATCGTCCACCTCGCCGAAGGACATTTCCAGGTCCAATTGGGTGAATTCAGGCTGGCGGTCTGCCCGTAAGTCTTCATCGCGGAAACAGCGGACAATCTGGAAATACTTTTCCAACCCCGCCACCATCAGCAGCTGCTTAAACAACTGGGGTGACTGGGGCAGAGCAAAAAACTCACCGGGGTGTACCCGGCTCGGCACCAGGTAATCCCTCGCCCCCTCCGGGGTGCTTTTGGTCAGCATAGGCGTCTCTATTTCCAGAAATCCTTCTGCGTCCAGAAAATCCCGCATCTCCTTGGCCGCTTTGTGCCTGAGCATCAGGGTCTGCTGCATTTCGGGCCGCCGCAAATCCAAATAGCGATATTTCAAGCGCACATTTTCGTCCACATCAACATCATCACTGATGTAAAAGGGCGGGTTCTTAGCAGCGTTCAACACTTGCAGTTCCACGGCATGAACTTCAATTTCACCAGTCTCCAAATTGGGATTGACAGTACCTTCAGGCCTCGCCTCAACCCTGCCGCGAACAGCCAAGACATATTCGTTGCGCACGGTTTCGGCCCGTCTGAAAAACTCTTGTCCAATACCAGGGTCAAATACCACCTGGACCAGTCCCGAGCGGTCGCGCAAATCAACAAATATCAACCCGCCGTGGTCCCGTCTGCGCTGCACCCAGCCCATGAGCACCACTTCTTTGCCTTTATCAGCCAGGCGCAGGCCACCGCAAGAATGGTCGCGTTTCAACTTTTCTTCCATCGTAAAAATCCTCCTTGCTTATTGAGTCACTTTGGGGACGGTTCTTTGAGTCACTTGGGGACGGTTCTTTGCTGACTCACTTTTTTGTCTTTTGGCGACGGTCAAATTTGAACCTGTTACTTGTTTACCAAAAAATCGGGGCCCCCACAAAATCATGGCTTAAAAGGAATGCCCCAGGATTTTGCGGGGATTAGTTTACCACCAAATAATCGATAAGGTCGATGAGCTTTACTTCCTGCTGGTCTCCGCTGTCCATCTGGCGGACAGTGGCGGCGCCGCGGGCCAGTTCATCCTCGCCTATGATTACAGTGTATTTCGCCTTGAGACGGTCAGCGGTCTTGAGCTGGGCCTTGAGTCCGCGGGCCAGGTAGTCCATTTCCACCTTCAGGTGGAGCTTACGCAGCTGGGCCTGCAGCCGGAAGGTTTCCCGCACTGCCGGTTCACCTAAAGCAGCCAGATAAACATCGGCTTTGGTTTCAACCGGAATCTCAATGCCTTGGACCGCCAGAGCGGAGAAAATCCGCTCCATACCCAGGGCAAACCCTATACCGGGGGTGACCGGCCCGCCAATCTCCTCAATCAGGCCGTCGTAACGCCCGCCGCCGCAAATAGCGCTCTGAGCACCGATTTCCTCCACCATGATTTCAAACGCGGTCTTGGTATAATAATCAAGTCCTCTGACCAGACGCTCGTCAACCCGGTAGCGCACCCCAACCTTGTCCAGGTACCCCTTAACTTGCTCAAAATGCTCCGCGCACTCCTCACACAGGCACTGGGTGGTAGTTGGCGCTCCCACGCTCAATTCCTGGCAGCCGGGATTTTTGCAATCCAGCATGCGCAAGGGGTTGCGCTCAAAACGGCCCTGGCAATTAGGACAGAACTTCTCCAGTTTGGGTCTGAGGAACTCCTGTAGTTTTGCTTTATGGACAGGACGGCATTTGCTGCACCCTACGCTGTTCAGGTGCACTTCCAGATTCCTCAGGCCCAAACGCTCATAAAAATCCATGGCCATGGTAATTACCTCGGCATCCAAGGCCGGATTGGTTGTTCCAAACACTTCGATGCCGAATTGATTGAATTGGCGGAACCTGCCTGCCTGGGGCCTTTCATACCGGAACATAGGCCCGACATAATAGAGTTTTACCGGCTGCGGTCCGGCGTAAAGCTTGTTCTCCACATAAGCCCTGCAAACCGGGGCAGTACCTTCGGGCCGTAAGGTGACGCTTCGCTCCCCTTTGTCCAAAAAGGTGTACATTTCCTTTTCCACGATATCGGTGGTCTCACCCACCCCGCGTTGAAACAGTTCTGTATGCTCAAAAATTGGGGTTCTTATTTCCTCATATCCGTATTCTCTGCAGACTTGGCGGATGATGTTCTCAATATAGTGCCATTTTTCTGCTTGTCCAGGCAGCAGGTCATTGGTTCCTTTGGGCCTCTGGGTAAGCATTAATCCAGACCTCCTTATAAATATAAAAACCCCTCGCCCGCAAGGGACGAGAGGTTACTCCCGTGGTACCACCCTAGTCTGAGAGCCATAATCGCTCCAACTCACTGCCCTGTAACGGAGTCACCCGTCCTGTTCTGACCGGTAGCCGTTCGAACAGGCTGCTCAGAGTTGTTCTTCCGGAATAGTAACCTGAAACCGCTTCCAGTCACGGCAGTCTCTCCCTGAAGGTCCTATGGCCCGTACTCGTCTCATCATCGCCGTTTTTCACCTTGTTAAAAGTAATTTATTAGCAGGTATTCAGAATTCAGAATATCCCAGACGATAAACCGGTCTCTCATTCCGCACTGGAACCAAAAAAATTTCGTTCACAGTAGTGCCGCCAAGCGGCATAGGTTCTGACTCCTGACTCCTGACTCCTGACCCCTGACTCCTGACTGTAATTTTACCTATTGCCGCCGCAGTTGTCAATTCAGTGTCCCAGGAGCCGGTCCAGCAGTTGCAGCCTTTCTTCCAGGCTTTCCTGCCAGCGCTTATAGTAAGCTTCCGGGCTTTTCGGGTGCTGGAAGTTGGTCAGACTCCAGTCGGCGGGGTTAACGATTTTGGAAGCAGCACCGGCGCCTGCCCCGAACACTGTCTGACGTTCTTCCATGATTTGTATGTTATAGACAGACTCTTTGCCGGCCTTGGCATAACCCACATTCTCCAGATTGTTAAATATCTGTTTTTGCCGGTAAAGGTAATAAGGGCGCATCCCCAGTCCCCTTGCCGTCTTCTCTGCGGCATCCTGCATTTGCAGCCCCTGGGTACTTTCATCCGTCATGGCATCTGTACGGCCCCGCAGGTTGGAAGCCCGCTTTAAGGCCAGGGCATGCACAGTCAAGCTGTCAGGGCGCAGCCGGGAAATTTCCTTAAGGGTAAACATAACATCAGAGATAGTTTCCCCGGGCAGGCCAAGGATGATGTCCATGTTGATGTTGTCAAAGCCGCATTCCCGGGCCAGCCAAAAGGCTTCCCGCACCTGGTCAGGCGAATGGTTGCGGCCGATTCGCTCCAGGGTGTGCTGCACCATGGTCTGCGGATTGATGCTGAGCCTCCCGACCCCGGCCTCCGCCATTACTCTCAGCTTCGCCCTGTCCAGAGTATCAGGCCGCCCCGCTTCTACGGTAAGTTCCACAGTCTTATCAGACACGAGATGATCCAGGCACCTGTGCAACAAGTTTGCCAGTTCCTCAGCGCTGAGAATACTTGGAGTACCGCCCCCGACATAGATAGTCTGGACAGAGATTCCCCGGTCGGCCAAAGCTCTGCCCAGAGCCGTAATTTCCTGCTCTAAGACCTTTAGATAAACTCTAATCTCCATCCCCTTGCCTATAACACTTGGAAAGGAGCAATAAGCGCAGCGGCTGGGGCAAAAGGGAATTCCCACGTATACATTGACCAGCTTTGAGGCTTCCCCCGGCTGCAGGAGGTACTGCCGTTGCAGGCCCGCAACCTCCAAAGCCAGGTCGATCTTGTCCGGTTGAATCAGATAATCACGGGCCAGAACCTCAGCGGCCTCCTGCCCACCCATACCCCGGTCCAAGAGCCGGTGGACGATCTTGGTCGGCCTGATCCCTGTGAGAATCCCCCAAGGAAGTTTCTTCCCGGGCTGCAAATCCTGCAGGCACTTGAGCAAGGCAACCCTGCTCAGGCGTTTTGGGTCCTGGCCTCTGTTAAGGTCAGCCCTGTGTTCAATCGCGCCGTTGATGCGGCAGACTATACCCTGCCGTTCTCCTTCGCTGTAGGTCCCTAATTCTATGCTGATTTCTTGCTCCGTACCGGCAGGAAAAAAGGCCTTGAGCAAATCTCCTAACGCCTGGGTAAGTTCCGGCGGACCCACCTGTAAAATTGCCATCACCATTCACCTGATTTCCTGAGAAAGAACTTAAGAGGCTGGCCAAAAATAGCAACCGTTTGTAGCATCAGTAACGGAGGAACGGCCTAAAGTTACTCAAAAAATGAGTCAGTGAAGTACCGTCCCCAGATGAGTCACAAGTCGAGGCCGTTCAAAAACAAGTATAGCGCGAAGCCGTAGCAGCCGGCACCGGAGGCGTACTCAAACGTACGTTGAGGATGCCGGCTGCTACGGCGACAAAGCTAGACGCCGTTTTTCAACGGCCTCCTACAGGAAGGGGTTGTTCTCTTTCTCCTCCCCTATAGTGCTGGAGGGGCCGTGCCCCGGGTAGACCAGGGTGGCTGGGTCCAACCCCAGCAATTTTCCCCGGATAGAGTCCAGCAGCACGTCCATAGAGCCGCCGGGAAAATCGGTCCTGCCTACGGAACCGGCAAACAGTGTGTCACCCGTAATCACGCCCCCTGGGAAGCTGAGGCAGATACCTCCGGCAGTATGACCAGGGGTGTGCAAAACCTTACAGCTCCGGCTTCCCACCTTAATTTCCTCGCCGTCGTGCAAAAGCCTGTCGGCGGGCTCGCCCTGCACAGGCAGGGCGAAAAACGCAGACAGGTTTTTCTTGGGGTTAGTCAGGCAGTCCGCATCCTGCTCATGAATCAGAACTTTGGCCCCGGTTTCTCTTCTCACTTCTTCCACATCTCCGATATGGTCAAGGTGGCCGTGAGTAAGCACGATGAACCTGACCCTGACTCCCATTTCCTTAACAGTGGCTAAGATTCTCCTGGCCTCAGCGCCCGGGTCAACTACCATGGCCTCTTTGGTTTCAGGACAGCCTAAAATATAGCAGTTTGCCCCGATGTCACCCACGGCCATACTCTTTAGAATCAAACCAAAACCCTCCTCAAAACTCCCTCTCGCTGTCCAACAGGACTGTAACCGGCCCTTGATTATTTATTTCAACCAGCATCCTGGCTTGAAATTCTCCAGTCTCCACACCCAGTCCCAGGGACCTGAGCTGGACCACAAAGTACTCGTACAAGTCAAGGGCCTGCTCAGGCGGGGCCGCTTGGTCAAAACTGGGCCTTCGCCCGTTGCGGCAGTCCCAATAGAGGGTGAACTGGGACACTACCAGAAGTTTACCGCCTATATCCCTCAAGCTCAGGTTAATTTTCCCCGCCTGATCTTTAAAAATCCTCAGACCGGAGATTTTTTCAGCTAGGTAGCGCGCATCCTCCCGGCCGTCCTCCCGGCCAACTCCCAGGAGTACTACCATGCCAGGGCCGATTTCCCCTATAGTTTTGTCATCAACTGAAACTCTCGCCGAATTCACCACTTGCAAAACAGCCCGCATGTTGATCGCTCCTAGTTTACTCCGCCCGGCGTCACCCGGTGAATCTCAAAAATATCCTTGACCCTTCTAATTTTTTGCACCACCGTTTCCAGATGTTCCAGGTTGCGGATTTCAATTTTCATATTAATTAAAGCCATTTTGTTTTTAACTGCCCGGGCATTAACTGCGTTAACTATGGTCTTGGTATCGGCTACCGAATTCATGACGTCCAAAGTCAGGCGCGGGCGGTCCAGCGCATGGATTTCCAGTTCCACCTGATAGGTAGCCTGGGCCTGTTCATCCCAAACCACCTCTACCAGCCTGCCTGCCTCCTGGTGCTGCATATTCACGCAATCAGCGCGGTGTACTGAGACGCCCCTGCCCTTGGTGATAAAACCGATAATTTCATCTCCGGGCAGCGGGTTGCAGCAGCGGGAAAAACGCACCAAAATGTTATCTACTCCCTTGACCCTTACCCCTTGGGACGGCTTGCCATACTGGGAATAGGGCTTGACCTCGGGCAGCACCTCTATAGGCTCTATCCCCGCCCGTTTCAACTCCCGGGTGATGTCATCTTTCAGCCTGTTCATAACCTTGTTTACGGTGAAAGCCCCGTCTCCCAAGGCAGCATACAAATCATCGGCTGTGACAAAATTAAAGGCCCTGGTGATTTCCAAAACTTTTTCACCCTTCAGCACATCCGCCGTATCCAGGGCCAGTTTGCGAAACTCCTTGTCCAGCAAATCCTTGCCGCGGATAACGTTTTCCTCGCGCTTTTCCTTCTTAAACCAGCTGCGGATGCGATTTTTGGCGGCAGAGGTCTTGGCAAAGGACAGCCAGTCCCGGCTAGGTCCGTTGCTCTGTTTGGAGGTGAGAATCTCAACGATGTCGCCATTGGTCAGGAGGGTATCCAGCGGCACAATCCGGCTGTTAATTTTAGCGCCCGCACAGCGGTGCCCCACGTCCGTGTGAACCCGGTAGGCGAAGTCCAGCGGACAGGAACCGGCGGGCAGTTCCACCACATCACCCTTGGGTGTAAACACAAATACCGTGTCGGCAAAAAGGTCAATCTTAAGGGACTCCATAAACTCACGGGCATCCCTCAGGTCATTCTGCCACTCCAGCAGTTGACGCAGCCAGGAGAGCTTTTGTTCAAACACGCCTGTGGGGGACTTGGGATTTTCTTTATACTTCCAGTGGGCAGCAATCCCGTATTCAGACGTGCGGTGCATTTCCCAGGTGCGAATCTGTACTTCGAAGGGCTCTCCTCTTGGCCCCATGAGGGTAGTGTGCAGGGACTGGTACATGTTAGGTTTGGGCATGGCTATATAGTCTTTAAACCGTCCTGGAATGGGTTTCCACATGGTGTGAATTATGCCCAAGGCACCGTAGCAGTCCTTAACCGAATCCACTATGACCCTGACCGCTGTCAAGTCGTAAATTTCCGCCAGCTCTTTGTGCTGCGTAACCATCTTGCGATAAATGCTGTAAAAATTCTTTGGCCGGCCCGAAATGTCGCAAGTAATCCCCACAGAGGTAAGTTTTTGCTTAATCTGCTCGATAACCAGGTTGATCTGTTCTTCCCGCTCCTGCCTTTTCTTGGAGATACCCTCGGTCAGAGCATGATATTGCTCCGGCTCCAGGTAGCGGAAGGACAGATCCTCCAGTTCCCATTTTATCCTGTGAATCCCGAGGCGGTTTGCCAGAGGCGCAAAAATCTCCAGCGTCTCTTCAGCGCACTCCCGCTGTTTGTCAGGGGGCTGATATTTCAGGGTTCGCATGTTATGCAGACGGTCAGCCAATTTGATCAGAATCACCCGGATGTCCTTGGCCATCGCCAGGAACATTTTGCGCAGGTTTTCGGCCTGCTGCTCCTCTTTGGATTTGTACTCAATCCGGCTCAGCTTGGTTACACCGTCTACCAGTTGCGCTATCTCTTTGCCGAAGGTTTTTTCCAATTCCTGCAGCGGTGTGCCCGTATCCTCCACCACGTCATGCAGAAGCCCCGCGGCCACAGTAATCTGGTCCAGCTCAAGCCCCACCAAAATAGCGGCTACTTCCAGCGGGTGCTGGATAAATTCCTCACCCGAGTTGCGCATCTGGCCCCGGTGGGCCTTTTCCGCATAGTGGTAAACTTCAGTGATTAGGCTGGGGTCAGCCTGGGGCGTGACCGCTTTTATCTTTTCAAGT
>JAJYNB010000346.1 GCA_021786555.1 Bacillota bacterium
TCTTTCAAGTTCTCTGGCGGAACGTGCAAAACGTCCCGGCGCGACATGGTAAGTGAACCGCTGGGACAAACTGAGGCGCATATTCCGCAGCCGATACAAACCGCTTCATTTACCACCGGGATTTCAGCCCCGTCGCCCTGGTCGCTCATCGCAATGGCATGGATTTGGCACCGGTCGGAGCAAATGCCGCAGGCGGCGCAGCTGTCCGCGTCCAAAGCCGGGATGAAGTTGCTGGGATGGGTGGCAAATACTTGTTGTTCGTTAATATCCCGCAGCACATGGCAGCAGCAGCCGCAGCAGCTGCAGATGTAGGTGGGCTTATTCATCACATTGTCGCACAGGTGGACCAGGCCAAGTTCCTGGGTCCGGTCAAGTACCTGCAGCAGGTCTTCCACTGTGGCCGCTTTGCCCAGACCTTTACGCACAATCCATTCAGCAGCGCCACCCAGGGACATGCAAACGTCCAGCGGAGCATCGCAGGCTCTGCCCAGGTGAGTTGCTTCATGGCGGCAGGCACAGGTTGTTATGGCACCGCCGCCCGCCTGCCAGATAATCTCCGTAGCCCGCTCATAACTCAGCACTTCTGTTTCCACTGCCAGCGGGATGACGCTTTCATACACCAGGCTGCGCATCATTTTCGTATCCAGTCCCGCTATTTCCTGCGCCACTCCATCACTGTGAAAGTAGTTTTCAAACAGCTCCGCGAGCTCTTTGAAGTTCAGCTGATCCCCTGTCCGCATAAAGGTGTATTCGAAGAATCCCACGATTACCGGAGCCAGCATGTAGTAAAAGGTATCCTTGCGGGGAATGTCCAGCACCAGGCCCTTGTCAGACATTCCGTCCAGGATGCCTTTTAGTTCGTGCTCCTCAATGCCGGTGAGAGCCGAAATCTTGGCCAAGGGCATTGGCAGCAAAGGGAATTTGCTGCCCACCATGGCTTCGCTCTCCGTATACAGGCGGTGCAGAATTGCCATCAGGTGCTCATTAACCGGGGCGCCCTCCGGAGTCTTGCTCAGCCGCTCGGCCAGGGCCTGATAAATTTCTTCCTTGGCATTAACCAAATGTCCCACTAACCGTTCTCCTCCTCCATAACTTTTCTATTTCTATTTGTGTTTCAACCTGTTATGCTCTAATAATATCACACTACCGTCCTGTCCATAGGTCAACGGAGTAACTAACACCCTTGAAAATTTCATTGGTAAGTTGTCTACCGTGCTATAATTAACATGGACTAGTTGTGTGCCATAACTACACGAAAATTAGCGATCCTAAGGACATATAAGCATTCAGGGAGGAATTCTGGTGAACAAAGAGGATTTGATTCAAATAGCAACATCCTTTGTGGAAACCTCAGCGGATAACATTATCTCTAAGCCCATCGCGCTGTCTGAGAGCGTCGAAGGGATGAAAATTTTTGAGCCGCCGATTTTTGCTTTTGGTGCCGCGGACGATGAAGGCTTTGAGTCCCTTCAGGACCCGTCGGTTATAGGAAAACATTTCATGCTGCCCAAAGAATGGCTGCCCCAGGCAAAGACCGTTATCTCTTTTTTCCTGCCCTTTACTGCTGCTGTAAAGCAGGGAAACAGAAGGGACCTGTCCTGGCCTTCAGAGGAATGGCTGCACGGTCGGATCGAGGGACAGGCCTTCATCAACAAGTTGTGCCTGCATTTGCAGTCGGCATTGATAGACGCAGGGTATAACAGCCTTGTACCTTGTTTGGATCAAAGGTTCTGGGCCAAAACCGGCTTCAGCAATGCTGCTCCCTATGCCGATAATGGCAGCGAAGCCTTAGCCTTTACCAGTACCTGGTCAGAGCGGCATGTGGCCTTCGTGTGCGGACTTGGGACCTTCGGTCTCTCCAAAGGGCTGATAACCAAAAAAGGCATGGCTGGTAGACTGGGCAGTGTCGTCACTGAGTTATATCTGCCGCCAGACTCGAGGGGATACAAAGAGATCTACGAATTCTGTGATATGTGCGGCACCTGTGCCAAGAACTGTCCGGTTAATGCCATATCCATAGCAAAAGGCAAGAACCATATAATCTGTTCTAATTTCGTGGATGAAACCCTTGAAAAACACAAACCGAGATATGGCTGCGGCAAATGCCAGGTAAAGGTACCCTGCGAAAACGGCATCCCGAAGAAGGCGCATGCAATTTAAGCTAAAACCGGTCGTTTGCTTACTCATCCTTCTCCGAAAAAATTAACCACTGGCCGGTTGGCCAGTGGTTTTCGCGTCCTGCGCAAAATACCCTATTCCTTGAACAGCTCGCCAAACTTCATTCTCAGGTCCCGCTTCAATATCTTGCCGCTGGGTGTCTTGGGCAGTTCCTCCAAAAAGACAACACTCTTGGGTACCTTGAAGCCAGCCAGGTTCTGGCGGCACAGCTCGATGATCTCGGCCTCTGAGATTTCCATACCTTTTTTCGGTACCACAAGGGCGCTGACCGCTTCCACCCACCGGGGATGGGGCAGTCCCACCACCGCCACTTCCGAAACCCGGGAATCCAGGTAGACTACTTCTTCCACTTCCCGGCTCGGCACGTTCTCGCCGCCGCTCTTGATCATGTCCTTCTTGCGGTCAGCAACGGTGATGTAGTTGTCTTCGTCATACACCCCGATATCGCCGCTGTGGAACCAGCCGTGGGCGAAGGTACTCTCAGTCTTGTCGGGCTCCTTAAAGTACAAGAGCATGGCATGGGGCCCGCGGCCGCAGATTTCCCCGGGCACACCCTCCTCTTCAACAGGATTATGCTCGTCATCCTCCAGGCGGGTCTCCATACTTAGCCCGCCCTTGCCGGCTGACCCCAGCTTGTTCAGGGCGTCTTCCGGCCTCAGCATGGTGTGGTAGGGGCCGAGCTCAGTTTGCCCGTAGTAGTTATACCATTTCTTGCAGTTGGGCAGGCGCTGCATCAGTTCCTTCAGCACTTCCACCGGCATGATCGAAGCCCCGTAATACCCCTTGCTGACCGAACTCAGGTCATACTTGTCGAAGTCGGGGTTGCGCATCAGGCCGATCCACACCGTGGGCGGGGCGAAACACATGGTTACTTTATATCTGGCGATACTCTCCATAATGCTTCTGGGGTCGGCGGCGTAAAGAAGGATGTTGGTGGCTCCCACCATCAGGGCTGGAGTGAGGAAAACGTCCCGCTGGGCGCAGTGGTAGACCGGCAGGGCATTGATATTTACGTCTTCAGCCGTGTATTGTCCGTCGATGATGCAGCTGGTGTACTCTGCCAATAGGGCTTGGTTGGTCAGGATTACGCCTTTGGGCAGGCTCTCTGTGCCGCTGGTGTAGGTCATTTGCACCGGGTCCTCGATATTCAGTTCCACCTCAGGTTCGGCGGCGGGATAGGCGCGGTACCAGGAGTCAAAATCCTTGAATCCGCCGGGCGCCGCATCTCCCCGGCCCTGCCCGGACCAGATCAGGGTCTTGATGCTTGGCATCTCGTCCAGGACGTCCTTCACCAAATCATACAAGGCATCCTCTACGATGAAGACCTTGCTCTCCGAATGGTTGATGCAGTAGCTGATATCCTTGCCCCGTAACATGTAGTTTACGGCCAGGTAGATGCCCCCCGCTTTTGCCGTGCCCAGCCAGGTCAGCACATGGTGCACAGTGTTGTGGGCCAGGATCGCTACCCGGTCATATTTCTCTATCCCTAAGTCAAGTAATGCGTTGGCGACCCTGTTGGCTTCCTCCTCCAGCTGGCTGTAGGTAAGGGTAATATCGTTATAGATCAGAGCCGGCTTGTCAGAATAGCGGTTAGCGCTGCGCCGGATGACATCAGCCACCACCCACCTGTTCACATGATTATACCGGCTGCGCAGGAACCCCAGGTTCTCCGCGTTAATGACGTTGTAGCGTTCTCTCTCCTTTTCGGTCAAGGGCTTGTGCTCCATAAGTAAATCCTCCCTTTAAATCCTCACTTTTACTCTAAGCGTCCCCTCCAAAGCTGTTGTCAGTGCTTCCCTAGCCCCCTTTTACTTCCGTCCGTCCAAAGCTGTTCTGTTTTTAGTCAACTATGGCTGCGGTCCTGGTTGTCTATCCCCCCATACGGTCAAGAAAGACCTTGCCCTAACATTTTTCAATCATAATTGCTTTCCCCATGCCACCTCCCACGCACAAGGTTGCCAGGCCCCGCTGGATATTCCTCCGTCTCATTTCATGTAAGAGGGTCACCACCAGCCTGGAACCGGTGGAACCAACCGGGTGTCCCAGGCCGACTCCGCTGCCGTTCACATTCACGATCTCACGGTCTAGTTCCAGGAGTTTTTCACAGGCCAAGTACTGGGCGGCAAAGGCCTCGTTCAGTTCAATCAAGCCAATGTCCGCTAAAGTTAGCCCTGTTTTGTTCAGGAGCTTTTTCACCGCCGGTACCGGCCCGTACCCCATGAGGTCAGGTTCCACTCCCGCCTTGGCGGAGCCTATTATCCGGGCCAGAGGCTTGATACCGAGCTCGGCGGCCTTTCCTTCCGACATCAGCACCACCGCTGATGCCCCGTCATTGAGCCCCGAAGAGTTGCCGGCTGTCACTGTACCCTTTTCCCGGAACGCAGGTTTCAGCTTGGCCAGATCTTCCCTAGACAGGTCGCGGCGGGGGTGTTCGTCCTGGCTCACCAGCAAGGTTTGACCTTTGCGAGCGGGAACCGGTACCGGGACAATCTCCTCGGCAAAACGCCCATCGTCCGTCGCCTTGACAGCTAAGCGATGGCTGCGCAGCGCAATCTCATCCTGTTCTTCCCTGGTAATCCCGTATTTGTCCGCCAGCCTCTCGGCTGTCTCCCCCATCATAATCTTGTAATCCGGGTCTGTGAGCATTTCCCAGAGAGCATCGGTCATCTCGCCATGGGTAAGCCGCTGGCCCCAGCGGGCGTTTTTCAGCACATAGGGAACATTGCTCATGGACTCTGTGCCGCCGGCTACGATGATATCCGCATCCCCCATGGCAATCTGGCGGTAACCCTGGACAATGGACTCCATGCCGGAAGCGCACTGCCTCTGGATGGTAACTCCGGTGGCCGTGACCGGCAGTCCTGCCCTTAGAGCAGCCACGCGGGCTATGTTTGGTTCATCGGAGCGCTGGGCGCAGTTTCCCAGCACTACCTCTTCCACTTGACCCTTGTCTATGCCGGCCCTTTTGATAACCTCTTCAATCACCAAACTGGCCAGCTGGTTGGCCATTAAACTCTTCAGGGACCCGCCAAAGTCTCCCACCGGTGTGCGTACTGCGGCGACGATTACTACATCCTGCATTTTTCCTTCTCCTTATCATTTGTGTTAATATCAACTGTTCTTGTTACCCAGAAAGGCGCTTAACCGGTCCTCAAAATCACTGGTATCGCTGGCAGCCATAATGCTTTCCCTTTCCGCCTCCAGCTGTTCCGCCAGGCCGAAGCCTAAGGCTTTGTTCAGCAGCCTCTTGCTTTGGGCAAAGGCAAAAGCCGGTCTGGATGCAACAGTTTCGGCCAACTGGCTGGCCCGTTTCATCAATTCCTCCGGCGGCGCCACTTGATTGATCAGCCCGTGGCTGAGGGCCTCGCCGGCCGTCAGCACGGGATCGAGCAGTAGGAGTTCGGCAGCTTTGGCCATGCCTATTTGCCTTGGTACCGTAAGTGTCCATCCCCCATCAGGAGTCAAACCTATGGAGGTATAAGCTTGCTTGAATTTGGCCCCTTCGGAGGCTATGCGCAAATCACAGGCCATTGCCAGGCTGAGCCCAGCTCCGGAGGTCACTCCGTTGATTGCCGCTATCACCGGTTTTGGGATTTGACGCAGGTCCATAATCAGCCGGTTCAGTTTTGGGATCAAGGCTCCGAAAAGTTCAGGTTTTGGTCCCTCCCAGGCGGCGAAGTACTTCACATCACCGCCGGCGCAGAAGGCCCTTCCCACCCCCGTGATGATCACCGCCCGTACCTCCGGGTCGCGGCCCGCAGCAGCAATGGCCGCTCCCAGCTCCTCACTCAGCTGAAGATTGATTGCATTCAGGCTTTCCGGGCGGTTGAGTTGAATTGTTACCACCTGACCAACTCTCTCAACCTTTACAACTTTTCCCATGCTATCACCATCCTTTAACAATTCCTAAGCCACGGCATGCTCAGCTCAAGATTCCCCGCACTGTAGGGGCAATCAACAAGAGCAGAAGGACCAAGGCAACCAGGAGCATAATGATTCTAAATACCAGACCCTGCGGACCGCTTTGTTCAGCTGCATGTTTGATAAGCCTAGCGGAAGTCAAGGGAGTAGCCATCCCCGGATCATCATAGCCGTAGTACTGCCTGAATTTATACAGGCACTGGCTGCATTCGGGCGCTGAATCCTCATTGGGCGAGCCGCATCGCGGACAAATCAATTCACCCACCCCCCTAATATCTGATACTTCTTTTTTCCATGAATAGACGGAATTTTCCTGCATCCCGTCTTAAGGGGCCCAAAAAAAAGAGACAGGCATGGTCTGTCTCTTTGCTTCATCTTGTGAACGGTTTAAAGATTTATTCCATTTTGTAAAACTCTTTCCTCAATCGCTTGATAATACGTTTTTCTAGGCGTGAAATGTAAGATTGAGAGATACCAAGAAAGTCAGCAACTTCCTTCTGTGTCTTTTCCGTACCGCCGTTAAGGCCAAACCTGAGTTCCTTGATCTTTTTCTCACGGGGAGAGAGCTTGGTCATGGCTGTTTGCAGTAACTTTCTGTCCACCTCTTCTTCAATAGATTTGTAGATTATGTCGTTATCTGTACCTAAAACATCGGACAAAAGCAGCTCGTTTCCGTCCCAATCGATATTTAACGGCTCATCAAATGAAACTTCGCTGCGGATTTTGTTGTTTCTTCTCAGGTGCATCAGAATCTCATTCTCGATACAGCGGGAGGCGTAGGTGGCAAGTTTGATTTTCTTTTGCGGGTCAAAGGTGTTAACGGCTTTGATCAGCCCGATGGTGCCGATGGACACCAAATCCTCTATGCCGACGCCGGTATTTTCAAACTTGCGGGCTATATAAACCACAAGCCGGAGGTTGCGCTCGATCAGCACGCTCTTGACAGCCTTATCGCCTGTTTCAAGGCGTGAAAGTAAGAACATCTCTTCATCGGTGGACAGGGGTGGGGGTAAAGCTTCACTGCTGCCAACATAATGAATTTCATCAACCAAGTTTAGTTTCTGCAGCAAACGGATAATGACAAGCCGCAACTGCCATTTTACCTTAAGCAAAGTTTGCTTCATCTGGCATTCCCCCTAATAGTACTGTCAGACGGCTGCCGGCAGCAGGTCCGGGTGCAGCAGAGCGCGGTAGGCACCGTCCGGGCTTAGTTCCTTAGTGTACAGTCCAACAATCACTTTGCCGGTCTGGACTTTGCCGGCCGGGGTGTCAATCTCCAACAAATCCGGTACAAATCCAATCATCAATCCATCCTGCTTGCCCACCGAGGTGAAGGGCACCAGACGAAGGCGCTCCGCCCAGTGGGTACCTAGCAGACAAGACTCCAGATCGCCCAGATCCGGTCCATTGATTACCTGCTCGAATTGGGCCGGAAGGTATGGCAAGAGAAGCTTAGCTTCCACGACCACCACAGGGCATTTGGTTAAAGGATCCCTCAGCTGGTTGCCTGTGTCAACAAATCCCTCCAGTTTCACCTCAGCATGACCAAAGACAATGCATACAGGGAAGCGAAAAACCGTCTGTACAAGCGTCTTTTTTAGTCCCTTCCAAAGCCAGCGTCCCAGCACCGCCCAGAACAGCAAGGCCAGCGGAAAACCCCAGGCAAAAACGTCCACCGCGCTGCCCGTGCGCTGAATCAGATTACGCAGGACTTCGTAGTCCCCGCTGCCCTCCAAGCCCGAACTCAGGGAAGTGAAACCGTAAGCGGCCCCTCCCAAGGCAAAAGAGACAGCGTAAAAATAGCCTGTCGCAACCAGGAACTTTTTAAGTTTGAAAGGGTAAAAGGTCAGGCCCACTATACAGCAGGAAGCGATAAACTTAGCCAGCATGGTGTAGAGAAATCGCATATCAGGCAAAAAAATTACCAGCACATAAAGGCTGCCCAAAAAAGAACCAGCGGTCAAGCGACCGGTTCCGGCCTTGTACCCGCTTAACCGTGCTGTCAAAGCCAAGATGATGAAGTCCATGGTAAAGTTGAGCAGCATACTCTTGTCAAGGTAAATTACAGGCTGGGCCAAGGCTGATCCCCTCCCCATATCCCGAATTAATTATACACCCGCCAACTTGAAGATTTATGTCGCAATTCCTGAAAATGGGTACAACAAATTACCCCGTATCCGGTCAAAGATACGGGGTAAGAGTAAAGCCGCTTTTTATGCAAGGTTATGCTCTTCTTGTCCAAATCGCCGGGAGCAGCCCTGCCTTGGTTTGTTATCTGCGGCGTAAGAAAGCAGGAATATCCAGTTCATCCGATGAGGCCGCAAAAGGCTTAATCTCCAGGTCACTGGCTTCCTTACGGGGCGGCCTGGAATCGAAACCGGTAGCGATTACCGTGACCCTGACCTCATCAGCCAGATTTTCATCGACGACAGCGCCAAAAATAATATTGGCTTCCGGGTCTGCGGCTTCGGCAATGATTTCAGCAGCTTCGTTGACTTCAAACAGGCCGAGGTTGCTGCCGCCTGTGATATTGAGCAAGACCCCTTTCGCTCCCTCGATGGAGGTCTCCAGGAGCGGGCTGGAAATAGCCATTTTGGCCGCCTGAGCCGCACGGCTTTCGCCGCTGGCGATGCCTATGCCCATCAGGGCGGAGCCTGTATCGGTCATGATAGTTTTGACATCGGCAAAATCCAGGTTAATCAAACCCGGCACCGCTATCAGATCGGATATTCCCTGTACCCCCTGCCTCAGCACATCGTCGGCAATTCTGAAGGCCTCACTGATTGAGGTGTGCTTGTCCACCACCTGCAGCAGGCGGTCATTCGGAATGGTAATCAATGTGTCAACTTTGGACTTCAGGTCAGTTATGCCTTTGTCGGCCTGCAGGGCGCGCTTTCTGCCTTCAAACAGAAAAGGCCTGGTAACCACCCCCACAGTGAGAGCTCCCACTTCCTTTGCTACCGCCGCCACTACCGGAGCGGCGCCGGTTCCGGTTCCACCGCCCATGCCCGCAGTCACAAAGACCATATCCGCACCCTTCAAGGCCTGCAATATTTCCTCCCGGCTTTCTTCGGCAGCCCGGCTGCCAATATCCGGATTCGCTCCGGCCCCCAGGCCCCTGGTGAGTTTGGCGCCGATTTGAATTATGTTTTCCGACCTGGATTGGTGCAGTGCCTGGGCATCTGTGTTTACTGTTATAAATTCTACGCCGCGGAGACCTGCGCTGATCATCCTGTTTATCGCGTTACTGCCGCCACCGCCGACGCCAATCACCTTGATGTTAGCGAATTGATTGATATCCACATCAAAATCCAGCATGAACTGTACCTCCCTATATTCTCCTCGCCCGGGCTAACACGATTGCAGCAATTGTCTTTGCTGGAAAATACTGTATTCAAAGACTCGTGGCTTTATGGCTTCGTTCTATCCTATTTAGTTCTATGGAAAGG
>JAJYNB010000190.1 GCA_021786555.1 Bacillota bacterium
ATAGCCGCGACCACCCTGCTTACATTTCCCATATCCACAGAACCCATGGCGGTCTGGACCGGAATGATTCTGGAGACCCCCAGAAAGCGCAAGTTTCTGGTAAATATATCAGCCAGAGCCCGGTTGGAGCACATTTCATCATAGGACAGTTCGAACTTGCGCCAGGTAACCTGGGCGCCGATCATACCGGCAGCCCCCTGGGCACAGCCGATTACTTTCTCCCGCAATTCGTCCAAATCCCGCCTTTTGGCCGCCCGCAGGTAGAGCCTGGCCACAGCCCTTTCGGGAATAATGTTAGGCGTTATGCCGCCTTCGGTAATAATCCCGCTGACCCGGGCATCTTCCGACAACTGCTTTTTTAGCGAATTCAACCCGACAAAAAAGTTCAGGACCGCATCCAGAGCATTTATGCCGCAATGAGCAGCAGAAGCCGCGTGGGCAGCCTTACCCACAAAAATAAATTCCAGGGCATCCAGGGCAAGAGTGGCAACCTCTGACACGTTCTGACTTCCCGGGTGAAACATCAAGGTGGCGTCCAGGTCGTCAAAGTAGCCATGTTCCGCCAGGGTTACCTTGCCGCCACTGGTTTCCTCTGCCGGTGTTCCCATTACCACTACCATACCCGGCAGGTTAGCCAGCCTGGCCAAGGCCGCCGCTGCCCCAACGCTGGCAGCCGCTATCAGGTTATGACCGCACCCATGCCCTACCCCAGGCAAGGCATCATATTCGGCCAGAAGTGCAACACTTGGGCCTGTATTGCCCCGGGTAAGCTTGGCCTTAAAGGCGGTGGTTAGACCGCCGATTCCCGGGTCGACTGAAAACCCCTGTTCCTGCAGAAACCCGGTGAGAACCCCGGCCGCGTAATGTTCCTGGTGCCCAAGTTCCGGGTTTCTGCCAATCAACGTCGCAATGCGGTAAATTTCAGGCTTAAGCTCGTCTACCAGTTTACATACCTGCTCTTTCCCCACACCCATTTTATTTTCACCTATTTCTTATATCCTATCAGCCGTTGCACATCATCAACAATTTCCCTTGCCATAATCCAAACGAAGAAGCCCACCGCGGCGAGCGAGGCCCACCCACTGGAATTACCCATAACGGAATTCACAGCCATACTCAGGGCTTTACCCCTGTCATCCAGGCCGGACAGCCACTCGGCCAGGCTGGAAAATCCTGCTGGATTAAACAGCACCAGCCGGCTCAACAGCCAAGACAAGGTATTGTCAAAAGCAGCCTCCAACTGCTGCCAGAACATGGCTGTGAGCAAGCCTAGCCCTCCCAGGCCCAGGGCTAACACCCCCCAGCCCAAATAACGGGCTATCTGACGGCGGCGCTGGATTTCCAGTTCTTCCGGCGTCCGTTCCAGTTCCAATGCACCCAAAATCCCTGCCAGGAAACCGGGCTCAGGCTCAGGGAAATCCCCGGGCCCGAGCAGGCCGAACAATTTTTCTAATTGCCTGAACTCCTCCCGGCAGGCAGAACAGCCAATTAAATGTTCCTCAACCAGAGTTCTCTGTTCCGTGTCAGCTTTATTGTCTAGATACAGCCCTAACAGGTGTTTTGGACATTTCACTGTGTTCTCCCCCCCCTTCCAGTAATATCTGCTTGCGCAGGGCCTCCCTGGCCCTGAACAGGTGGGTTTTAACAGAACTAACCGGTATATCCAGCGCTTGGGAAATTTCTTCGTAAGAAAGCTCCTGCATATGGCGGAGTACCAAAACATTCTTGAATTTGGCTGGCAGGGCATTGATCGCTTTCTGTACCTGCAGGCTTGTTTCCTGTGTCTCCAGCTGCTTTAGCGGGTCCACGCCGCCAGCCACCTGCCGTTCGCCGCCATCGGGCAGCGGTTCGTCCAAGGAAACATTGTTGCGGCCCTTACGGCGCAGGGCGTCAATACACAGGTTGTTGGCTATGGAATAAAGCCAGGGGGAAAACCTGCTGTTCTCCTTAAATCTGGCTAAAGCCCGGTAAGATTTAAGAAAAGCCTCCTGGGCTATATCCCTGGCATCCTCCCGGTTGCCAACCATCCTGTACGCCAAGGCAAAAATCGGTTTTTGGTAGCGGTGCACAAGTTCGGCAAAGGCTTCCTTGTCCCCGCGTACAGCCTTAAAGGCTAATTCTTCATCGCTGAACATCTGTCCTCCCTGTTACAGGGAAAATTTCCTTCAACCTCTCTTGTGGTAATTACGCCCGAACCCTAAAAATGTTTCGTTGCAAATTTTTCAGACATTACCCAGATAGACGTGTGTCAGATATTGCCTGGCCTCATGCAAAGCCTGGTTCATGCTGTGCCGCGGTGTAGGTGGTAAATCCATTTTATAATTTGGAAAATACCGGGTCAAGTGCAACGGTATGTCAGGTCTGATTTCCGCCAGGAACTTGGCCAGAGCCCCTATCTCCTCCGCCGTGTCATTTTTGCCGGGAATCAACAGGGTAGTGACCTCCAGGTGACAGTACTCCGCCATGAGACGGGCATTTTCCAGGACAGGGGAAAGGGAAGCGCCGCACAGCTGGCGGTAAAAATCATCCGCATAGGACTTGATGTCCAGATTGATCGCATCGATATAAGGCAGAAGCTCTTGCAAAGGTTCTTTTTCCAGATAGCCGTTAGTTACCAGCACATTGCTCAGCCCATACTGTTTTACCGCCCGGGAGCTGTCCAACACGTACTCGTACCAAATGACCGGTTCGGAGTAGGTATAGGCAATCCCGATGCAGTCAGGGTGTGAATTCTTATACTGCTGCGCCAAATCAACCAATTCCTCCGGGCTGATTTTCCGAGTATCGGGCTTCTGCTGTGAGATTGACCAGTTTTGACAGTAGCTGCAGCGGAAATTGCAGCCGAAAGAGCCCACTGACAGAATGGAACTTCCCGGTTGAAAGCGTCGGAGGGGTTTCTTTTCAATAGGATCTAAGGAGATGCTTGAAACCTGGCCATAGTTAAGGCTGTAGAGCTTCCCCTGCAAGTTCTGCCTGGCCTGGCAGATGCCAAGCTGGCCTTCCCCCAGGCGGCAGTGATGAGGGCAGAGATAACAGACCACCCGCCCCTCACTTTTAGTCTCATAGTACATGGCCTCGTGCACCTAGCTATCCTCCTTCAGGAGTCAGGAGTCAGAAGTCAGGAGTCAGAATAATTTAAGTCAAGTATTCAAGAATAGGACAACGGGATGGTTCTTATGTCCCGGCAAGTATTGCCGACTTTTGACGCTTGCCCGTAAGTCATGCGCATGGTTATCAACTGCTTGGCTTTAGTCAGCAAGAACCTTCCCGGGATGACTCATACACCTTCTGACTCCTGACTCCTGACTTCTGAATTCCTTCTGAATTCTGACTCCCGACTTCTGACTCCTGACTTCTGACCCCCAAGCAGCTAGTAGTAGCGTTTGACTTCAAAGCGGCTTAACTGCACCTGTTCATCGGGAGCAATATCTGCTTTTTGGCGTACAATCCGCAGCTGTTCTTCAACGCTGTCTACACCTTCCAGGTTCGGCAGGAGGAGCCCAGAACGCCGGCCGCGGCGGACAATCACCCCGTAGCGCTTAGGGTCAAGATCCGCTGGGCTGTCAACAGGCTCTTCCTCGCCAAGGACATCCACGGAGCAGGTCAACTGAGACAGCTCCTCCAGTTCCACCGGGAAAAATCGGGGATCCTGAGTCCCGGCGCTGACGGCGTTGTAAATCACTTCCCTGGCCAAATCGGGTTGGGTTGCGGCTATGGTGCCGATACAACCCCGCAGCTCACCCTGTTTTTTTAGAGAGACGAACACTCCGGCGCGCTGCGGCAGGTTCTCCGCCGGCTGCGGGTACTTGTCCAGGTACTCCCCCGTGCGCAGGTAGTGGTCAAGACTGGCCATAGCCAGGGCTGCTACAGGGTGCTGAGCCGACCTGGCCCGGACTGCCCGCTCGCTGCGCCGATGCCGGAAGTCCTCCACCAGTTTACCCGGAACTCCGCCTTTGCCCTCGGGTACAAGTCCGGCAACCAGGTAGCCCACACCGAAGGGTCCCTCATAGCTGTACACCCGGCTCTTGACATTAAATCCGTCCAAGGCTCCCAGCAGGATGTTCAGGGGACGGTAGCCGCATTCCCCCGCAGCCTCCAAAAGGGAAGGCTCCAGATCCAAAATAGCGGTGAAATCAATTTGCTCTAACGCATGGCAGACGGCGTGGTCAAATTCCCGGCCCCGCCGGTTGTATCCGGCGGGCGCCTCAGGTGTCAGACGGTGGGAAAGATCCCCGCTGGCAACTACCGCCACCCTGTCAGGCCCCGCTTCCACCGCCTGCTGGATGGCCATGCCAAAGTCATACAGCTCGTCGGGTTGAACCCAGGCCATTCCCATGACTACCACTTTTCCCTTAAAGCCGGCCCGGCTGAAGTAGTCCAGCGGTACCATGACGCCGTGGTCCAACTCCAGTTTGACTCCATAGCGGCGTGCCTCAGCCTTGTCGGCAACGGTAGCAAAGATTCCTTTGCCTCCGGCTGCAGCGGCGATTCTCTCAGCGAGTTCCCTGTCATTGGCATATTCCAGCTGCACCTGCGGCGCCCCGAAAGCTGCAAAATCCCCTTTCAGTTTTTCCCCACCGAGGATCACCATGCCATCCTGAAAGACCGGACCGTGAGGGGAAATAAAGACGATGGTTTCCGGAGCCTCAGCTGCCACATCACGGGCCAGTTCCTCCAAGCCGGATACGGTTTTCGCGGCCTTGAACCTCTCCCTGCCGCCCACGCCCTCTATTATGATGGGAGGATGGGGAGATAAGGCCCCCAAAACAAGACTTCCCATAAGACACCCCCTCAGATAATCCGTTTGCCGAAGGCTGAGGTGATAAGCCCCACTGCCAGCTCGGCAGTTTTGTTGCGCGTATCCAGGATGGGGTTTACTTCAGCCACTTCCATTGAAGACATAATTCCAGCCTCGGCCACCAGTTCCATGGCCAGGTGAGCCTCGCGGTAGTTAATGCCGCCTGGCACCGGTGTCCCCACACCCGGGGCCTCAGACGGATCAATTACATCCATGTCAAAACTCACGTGCACACCGTCTGTGCCGTCTGCGGCTATGTCTATGGCCCGCCGCATCACCTCTTTCATCCCCAGTTGGTCAATGTCACTCATGGTAAACACGGTGATCCTGGTCTTTAACAACACTTCCCTCTCCTGTGTGTCAAGATTGCGGATGCCAATCAGCACAGTGTTTTCCTCGCTGGCCTTTGGACCTTCCCCTCCGGCCCTGACCAGCCTGCTGTCCCCTATGCCCATCCCGACTGAGAGCGGCATGCCATGGATATTGCCGCTGCTGGTGGTCTCGGGCGAGTTAAAGTCGCCGTGGGTGTCAAACCACAATACACCCATTTTTTTCTTTACCCGGGCCATGCCTGACAGACTGCCTATGCCGATGCTGTGGTCTCCGCCCAGAATTAAAGGGACAAACCCCTCCCCTGCTGCTTCAGCCACCATATCGCATAACTCCTGGCTGACCTTGAGAATTTCCGGCAAGTACTTCAGTTTACTGTCCTTGATTTCCCTGCTTTCTGGCTGGGGGACATGGATGTTGCCCATGTCTTCCACCACCAGTCCCATTCGCAGCAGCTTGAGGTTCAGCCCTGCATAGCGGATGGCGCTCGGGCCCATGTCCACTCCCCTGCGGTCAGCTCCCAGGTCGATTGGAACACCAATTATCCTTACTTTTTTGCGTGTATCATCCACTGCTATCACCCCGGATTTAGAATTCTCTTACCCGTTTGCTGACGAAGGGGGAGGTCATTGCTCCCAGGAGGCCCCCGTAGTTCAGGCCGAATTTGACAATGTCGCCAACTTTAATGCCCGGTTTTTTTCCGGCATCCAGAATCAAATGGTCACTGCTGGCCCCGATTACCTGTACTCTCCCATCGAGGGGGTAGATGCCGTCCGACGGGACGTCCTGACGTCCCAACGCTACAATAGCCCTGATCATGGGGCCCTTGTCCTCGAAATTGGGCACATGGCCGAAGGCATCCTGACCAACTGTCCCCCTGGGCAGGGAAGGCTTAACGTGCACTTCAACCACTTCCGCCCTGATCACAAAGGCATCCTGATAGGTGTCTGGCAAAGGGTTGCGCGCCACAGTCTCCCGTCCGAGCAGAATTCCTTCCCCAATCCGCAGGTGGCTTATGCCCGGTGGAATCTGCTGGTTAAACAGCATCCCGAGACTGCTGCTGTTCCCTCCTGATACTACCTCTAATTTTGTGCCGGTTTCCCGTTCCACATTCTCAGCCAGTTCCACCAACTGATGGAGATTTTCCTCTGATGGCGTAACCCCGCCGTAACACGCCAGATTCACCCCCAGGCCGCGCAGCCGGAGCCCCCTGGTCTTACTTACCTGCCGTGCCAGGGGAACCACTTCCTTAGGCAGAACCCCTTCCCGCAGGTCCCCCAGGTCCACCATAATAATTACCCTGTGCTGCTTATCCCGGCGTTTGGCCTCCTCCCCCAGGGCGGACATAACTTCATATTCAGAGTTGAGACTGGTATCAGCCAGGGCCACCGTGTCTTTTACCCGGGAAAGCCCTGGAATTCTTAACAACATAAGCTGTACCCCCAAGCCTAACCGCCGTAAGTGCTCCAGGTTTTCCAGCCTCGAATCGGCCAGTTCCCTTACTCCCCCGGCCACCATGGCCCGGGCCACCGCCTCATGGGCCAGGCAGGCCTTGGTCACCCCTGCGACTTTAATATTTTGGGCCGCTGCCTTCTCACACACGAGCCGGGCATTGTGGGTGAGCTTGGCCAAATCAATCACAATTTCCGGGTAGGCCAAGGTAATCCCTTCCTCTCTAATGCTAGCACACTATAACCGGGACCCCAGGAGGTCTTGGGGGTTAGAAGACCCTGGGATTTCTTACGAAAAACGTTACCCGGAAGACTAGGCTGCTTCCAGATAGGTCTTTCATGCTTAGCTGTCAATCCCCAAACTCTCCCGCATCAGGTACAGGGCTCCCGTCCTGTGCTGCCGGGCCAGCACTCCCAGGGAGGCAAAAATATAGTAGTTATCCAGTAAAACCGCCGCCGATGGCCGGGGCAGCAGTTCCTTCGCCTGGTGGGAGGTAACGGACTGCAGGATTTCCGGCCCGCCGGGCAGGCGGGTCAGCGCCCCGCCTGTGCCGATGATAAACTTGACTTTGGTCAGGTCTTTGCCCTGAGCCAGAGTGATTTTGCCGCCAGGCCCGAAGGTAGTTGTAAGCCGGCCGGCATGGCGTTTTACGGCGACCTCTACAGCCTTGGCTGTAAGCTCGCGGCTTAGGGCAATTTCCTGCTCTGAACTTGGTACGGGCTTGATTAACTTGGCAAAGTCCCCTCCATAGCGGGAGGCCAGATTCCCGATTAACTCTATGATGTGGGGGGCATTTACATACACCCCCAAGTCCCCTTCCACCGTCCGTTTGGCAACAGGTTCAGTCCCGGTCGAGATTTTACTGATTTCCTCCTCCCCTTCTGTCACCGAGTGGACATCAGTGGTGGCTCCACCCACGTCCACCACCATTAAATCCCCGATTTCCTGATAGAGTTCCCGGGCTCCCTGCATTACGGCCCCTGGGGTCGGCATAATCCCGCCCCGAACCTTTTCTCTTATTCTTGCCATGCCGGGGGCTTCCGTTATATGTTTTTCAAACACCTGCTGGATTACACTGCGGGTCGGCTCCACATTAAGCTGATCAATGCTTGGGTAAACATTTTCTACCAAATGAATCTCTATACCCCGGGAACGAAAAATCCCTTCTACCTCTTGCCCGGCCGCAATGTTGCCGGCATATACCACCGGTATCCCCGCTCCCCTCTTCTCCAGGGCCTGGCTTAGAACCCGGGCATTGTGTAGAACGACCTCCTTGTCACCGTAGTCAACTCCACCCGAGAGGAGAATAATATTAGGCCCAACTGCAGCGATTTGGGTCAAATCCGCCTCTTCCAGCTTGCCCGCCGTTGCGAGACGGAGGACTGCCCCGGCCCCCAATGCCGCCTCCTTTGCCGCCTTTACCGTCATGTCGTAGACCAGGCCATGGACCGTCATCTTTAAGCCTCCTGCAGCCGAACTGGTGGCATAAAACCCGTCATAATTCAGTTCTTCTCCCAGGCGAGCCCTCAACTGCTCCATGGCCTGGTTCACCCCCAGCAGCACATCTCCCCGGGACACGCTGGTGGGGGCAAACCCCTGGCCGGCGAAGCAGGGATTTTCCCCGTCCAAGCCGGTAAAAGCGTTGACCACGGTTGTTGTGCTGCCAATTTCCGCCACCAGGGTAGCAGCCATGCCAATCACCCTTTTTGAGTCATTTCCCGCCTTTTCTCCACCAAAAAACTTGCCACCTGGATTCCCTTGGCACCCCTTCCGAAACCGGCGTCCATGCCGCACTCCCGGGCAATCTCATCATTGATCTGAGTGCCGCCGCACACCAGGATCAGCTTATGGCGGATTCCCTTTTCCAGGCACAGTTCGTGCAGCCGGCGCATATTGATCCGATGTATGTCCGAGTGGCTGATGATGGTGCTGATCAGCACAGCCTGAGCGCCTGTTTCCATTGCCGCATCCACTACCTTGCTCACCGGTACGGATGTGCCCAGGTAGTGGGGCTTAAAGCCTAATCCCTCTATGCCGCCGTGCTTGATGTCGATGATTTCCCTCAGGCCCACCGAATGCTCATCTTCACCCACCGTGGCCGCAACCAGCCTAAACTCCTTTGATGCCAGGTCCTGCCTGATTTCCTCCGGACTCAACAGCTTTTCCTCCGGAGGCAGGACCAGGCCGGCGGGATCAATCGCAAAGGGTACCCTGCCTTTTAGTTCCAAAAGGGTTCCTTCCGCCGGGTGCATTACCTGCCTGTGGATGATTTCCGCTTCTTCCAGGTTCATTTTTTTGGCAATCTCCAGGGCGGCAGCCTCCGCGGTACGCTGCTCCGCCGGCAGGAACATGGTTACCTGCACAATCCCATCTCCTGCCCACTCTACTTCCGGCTTGATCAGTTCCTGGCGGAAAGCCTTGCTCCCTTCCAAGCGCCGGGCTGCACTGTCTTCCTCGTCCAGTTCGTCGATATATTGTATTTTTTCCGGCCGGCACAGGGTGCATCCCTCAATAGCATCGCACGCTTTACCATTTATCTCCGGCGGCAGGGTGTTGTGCCCAAAATGGCCGCACACCGGCGCAAAATAGTCTTCATCGCGGGGAATCGCGCTGCCGGCGCCCACACCCCCTTCAGGCAGGCGGGCGATGCCGTCCCCGTTCCTTTCAGGGTAATAACCCGAATCCACAAAGAACCCTGCTTTGACCGCCTCAAAGTAACCTCCTGCCTCCAGGATTTCCTGCAGGAAAATAAGAATTTTTTTCTCTGATTTTGTAGGGACAACTGGTAAATTTATTTTGAGGGCCTGGTATCAAAGCGGAGGTAGAAATAATGATTTCTTTTTTTTGACAAAGGAAGGACCCGAGATCTTTGCTA
>JAJYNB010000378.1 GCA_021786555.1 Bacillota bacterium
TTCACGGGTAAGGGCCTCCAACGGGTATACCGGGGCCCAGATTGCCCGCCGTCTTTTGGACAGCAACGGGCTCTATGATGTGCCTGTAGAACTGGCACAGGGGCGTTTGACCGACCACTACGACCCCAGGACCAGAGTGGTCAGGCTGTCCTCGGACGTGTATAACGGCAGCAGTTTGGCCGCTATCGGGGTAGCCGCCCACGAAACAGGCCACGCAGTACAGCACGAGGAGGGCTATGCGCCCTTTAACATGCGCTCCACCATCGTACCCGTTGCCAGTTTAGGCTCTACCGTAGCGCCATGGCTGGTGATTATCGGCATCTTTATGGGCCAGGGCGGGAGCCTCTTGCTGGACCTGGGGATAATAGCCTTTACTGCCGTGGTAGTTTTCCAGCTGGTAACCCTGCCGGTAGAACTTAACGCCAGTTCCCGGGCCATGGCTTTTTTGGAAAACGGCTACCTGGCCGGGGAAGAGGCCAGGGGAGCGCGCAAGGTTTTGAATGCGGCTGCCATGACTTATGTGGCAGCGGCTTTGACCGCTATTTTGACTCTGGTACGATTTCTGGTGATTGCCAATGACCGCCGGAACGACTAATGCAAAAGTGGGCATTGCCAGGACTGTGGCCCTGGAGGTGCTGGAAAAAATAATGGACCAGGGGGCTTACGCCAACCTGGCCCTGCAGCAGGCCCTGACCACAAAAGATTTGATGACTGCAGACCGGGGACTGGTAACAGAAATAGTGTATGGAACTTTAAAGCAGCGTTTAGCGTTGGACTGGCATCTCCAGTCCTTTTTATCTAAACCGCTGAGCACCCTGCCTCCCGTTTTACAGCACATCCTGCAGATTGGGGCCTACCAGATCCTGTTTCTTGACAGGGTCCCCGCTTCGGCAGCGGTAAATGAGGCGGTAAACATGGCCAAGGCCAAAGGGTTCAGCGGCCTAAGCGGCATGGTTAACGGGGTTCTGCGCAACCTGGTGCGCAAGAAAGAGAATCTGCATTTGCCTGACTCCGGTAAGGAGCCGGTAAATTACCTTAGTATCAAGTATTCCCACCCAGTTTGGATGCTGAAACGTTGGTTAAAGCGCTGGGGGTTTGAGGGGGCTGAAGCCCTTTGCCGGGCTAACAACCAGCAGGCGCCCACCTGGCTCAGGACCAATACCCTGAGGATTACCCGGCAGGAGCTGGCGGAGATGCTGCAGGCGGCGGGAGTAACAACCCGGCCGGGGGAGAGGGTGTCGGAAAGCCTGGAAATCCGGGACTTCCCTTCGGTGGAACAGCTTGAACCCCTGCAAGAGGGTTTATGTACAGTTCAGGACGAGAGTTCCATGCTGGTGGCCCATGTGCTGGGGGCCAAGGCGGGGGAACGGGTAGTGGACGCCTGTGCCGCTCCGGGAGGGAAAACGAGCCATATCGCCCAGCTGATGCAGGACGAGGGAGAAATCTTGGCTTTCGACATCCACCCCCATAAGATTCCCCTGATCGAGGGAACCTGCCGGCGGCTGGGAATTGGGTCTGTCCGGGTCAGGGAAGGGGACGCCGCTAAACTGGGCGAACTGGTAACAGGGACAGTAGACCGGGTATTGGTGGATGCGCCCTGCTCCGGTCTGGGGGTGCTCAGACGCAAGGCTGACGCCCGCTGGAAAAAGGAAGAAAAAAGTATTTTGGAATTGCAGGAGTTGCAGCTTAAGATTCTTAAAGAAGCCTCGAAACTGGTAAAGCCGGGGGGAACCTTGGTGTACAGCACCTGTACCATCGAGCCTGAGGAAAACTTCGAAGTGATTAAGGCCTTCAGGCGGGAACACCCGGACTTTAAACCTGTGGACTTGAATAACGTGCTGCCCTTTGAACTGGAGCGGGAAGAGGACCGGCACATGGCCGCAAAAGGCTTCATCCAATTCCTGCCCCATGTCCACGGCATGGACGGTTTCTTCATTGCCAGGCTGGACAGGACTGTTTAAACTGGAATTTTTTGGACGATAATAGGGGCAGGATGAAAGCGTGAAACAGAATTCAGGAGTCAGGAGTCAGGAGTCAGGAGTCAGGAGTCAGTGAGTCAGTCACTTGGGGACGGTTCTTTACTGACTCAATGGCTCGCCAGTTTGTCAGAAGACAAGAGTCAGAATGAGAAAACGGTTGGATATTCTGACTTCTGACTCCTGAATACTTTGACAGTAGGAGTTGGCTATGAGGTTACCGTTGTTACGGGGGTTGAGTTTGGACGAATTACAGGATATATGCGTGGAGGTTGGGCTGCCTAAGTTTCGGGCGGGGCAGGTGTTTGAATGGGTCCAGGCCAAGGGAGCCGGAGCGTGGGATGAGATGAAAAATGTTCCCGCCGCGGTCAGAGACGCTTTGGCCGGGGTGTTGGATTTGAGCCCTGTGGAGGTTCTGAAGACACAGGTATCGCGTGAGGACGGCACCAGAAAATACCTCTTTCGCCTGGAGGACGGTCAGACAGTGGAGACAGTCCTGATGCTGTATGAGAGAAAGGTGGCGCGGGACAGGGCAACGGTCTGCGTCTCTACCCAGGTGGGCTGCGCCATGGGCTGCGCTTTCTGCGCTACCGGCCTGGGTGGGTTGGTCCGCAACCTGGAGGCAGGTGAGATTGTGGGCCAGGTACTCGACATCATCCGCCATGTTCGGCAGGAAGATCCGGAATTTCGCGTCACCAATGTGGTGTTTATGGGTATGGGGGAGCCTTTACAGAACTATGCCAACCTGCTGTCAGCCATAAATTTGTTCAACAGCCCCAAGGGCCAGAACATCGGTATGAGGCGCCTGACCGTGTCTACCTGCGGCATAGTGCCGCGGATACTGGATCTGGCCCGGGACAATCCGCAAGTCACCCTCGCAATCTCCCTGCATTCGGCACGGGATGAGGTAAGAGACCGTCTGGTTCCCATGAACCGCCATTATCCACTGCAGGAACTAATGAATGCATGTAGAAAATACATAGAGATTACTAACCGGCGGATTACTTTTGAGTACGCACTGGTCAAAGGGGTTAATTCCGGTACTCAGGATGCCCGGGACTTGGTCAGGCTGACCAAAGACCTGCTGTGCAATATAAACCTGATTCCGGTCAACGCTGTGAGCGAAACCGGACTGGAGCGGCCCTCGGAAGCGGACACCGCTGAATTTGCCCGGATCCTGTCTGAATCCGGAGTGGAGATTTCCCTTAGGGAGGAAAAGGGCTCCGATATCGACGCTGCCTGTGGGCAGCTACGCAAACGCCAAGGTGGTGAATACCTTGTCCTTAATGGCAAAGTTTGAACAAGTTGCAGAAAGGGTCTTTACAGGTGTGTTCAAGAAACAGGCCAAACCCGTCCAGCCGGTGGAAATTGCCAAACACCTGGCACGCGAAATGCAAGGGCATAAAAGAGTAAGCGTTTCCGCTGTCTATGTCCCTAACGTCTACAAAGTGTACGTCAGCCCGGAGGATTGGTCCGGTTTGGGCTCTTTTGCGACGGCTTTTTCCCACGAACTGGCTAAATACTTGCTGCAGCAGGGGCAGCAAGGCGGGTATACCTTTGTCAGCCAGCCCCTGGTAGAATTGGAACCGGGCGAACTGAAACCCGGGGAAATCAAGGTTGTGTGCGAGTTTGATGAAAGCATAGTTTCACCTGACGACCCGGTGGGTGGAGCAGAGGAAAAGAAGGATGCGACCTTGATTTTTTCGGACAAGCATTTTAACATCGAGGTCATGCGGCGTGAATCAGGCTTTGTGCTTGAAGTGCTCGAAGGGCCGGATGCGGGAAGACGGTTCCCCCTTACTGCAGGGTCAATTTTTATCGGCAGACAGGCAGAGTGCGACCTGGCGCTGGACGATATCAAGGTGTCACGGCGGCATGCTGCTTTGGCGTGCAGAGATGGTGTCTTTTACCTCGACGACTTGGGAAGCACGAATGGCACTTATGTAAACGGCAGAAGGGTAGGACGCACAAAAATCGCACCGGGAGACCGAGTTACATTAGGTAACTCCGTACTGGAGTTAAGGGTGATTTAGAGTGCAGTATATTCTTGTCGGCGGACGGTTTTTGCTGGTAATATTGATATATCTGTTTCTCTTCAGGGTGGTAACCACCCTGTACGGGGAACTGCGTTCCGCCGCCTGGTACCGGGACAGGCGGAACAGCCCTTTTGTCGGCCGTTTGGAGGTCTTGACCACAGAAGGCGGATTGGCCAAGGGACAGGTGTTTAAGATTGGCAGGACTGGGTTCAGCATCGGCAGGGGGGTCAATAACGATGTTGTTTTGCCCGATTCGTTTGCCTCTCAGGACCATGCCCGTCTGTTTTACAAGGATACGGAGGTATGGCTTGAGGACACGGGCAGTACCAACGGTACTTGGGTTAACGGAGAAAGAATCATGTCCCGGATTCAATTGGTTCCGGGAGACTATGTGAAAATTGGCAGTATCACATTCCAGTATACGAGGTGGCAAGATGAGGATTGAGGCAATCAGTGAAACAGGACTCGTACGCAAGGAGAATGAAGACAGCTATTTAATAAACGATCGCCTGGGCCTGTTTGCCGTGGCTGATGGAATGGGTGGGCATGAAGCGGGGGAAGTAGCCTCCCGACTGGCAGTAAAAACCCTGGAGGAGAGCATGAGCGCCAACGGGAAGAACGATGGGGCCCTGGCCCTGGCCATTCAGGCTGCCAACCGGGAAATTTATCGCCAGTCCCAGGAAAAGCAGGACTTGGCCGGGATGGGTACTACGATTACAGCGGTGCACTGCGGCGAGGGCAAGGTTTTCATCGGACACGTGGGGGACAGCAGGGCCTATCTTATTCGCAACTCCCAGGCTACCCTGCTTACCAGGGACCACTCTCTGGTAAGTGAATTGGTGCGCAGCGGCCACATCAGTGAGGAGGAAGCCGAAACCCATCCTCACAGGCACATAGTTACAAGGGCCCTTGGCACGGAGCCGGGGGTGGAAGTTGATATATTATCACCGGTAATCGAGCAGGGGGACCGGCTTTTTCTCTGTACAGACGGTCTTTCCAACCTGGTCAAACCGGAGGAAGTAGTGCTGGCTATAAAGAGTAACGATTCCCCGGCTGCGGCCTTGGAGAAGCTGAAGCAACTGGCCCTGGAACGCGGAGGGTTTGACAACATCACTGCCCTGCTGATTGAATTTTGATGAATCCCGTTGGGGGAGGTCGACCATGTTTAAACGCCCGGTGGCTAATATAACCCTATTTGCCTATCCTCTGGCCATTCTCTGGCTGGGCTTGGGCATTTTGTATCTGATGGGCAAAGGCACTGAGCAGTTTGTCTGGCAGGCCGCAATGTTTTCCCTGGTTTTTCTGGCCTATTACTTATTGAACTTGCTCCTGGGGTACCGGGGCGACAGGTTTCTATTGCCCAGCGCAGCCTGCCTGATGGCTATCGGCCTGGTGGTACTGGCCAGGATCAATCCGGAACTGGCTGTGCGGCAGTTTTGGTGGGATACTTTCGGGGTCGGGATATCCGCTGCCTGTTTGTGGGGACTCAGGGATTACCGCAGGTTAGCGCGCTACCAGTATGTCTGGGCCCTGGCGGCAATTGTCCTGCTTTTTATCACGCTTTTCTTCGGGATAACCACGGGAGGGGCTACCAGCTGGTTCAAACTGGGCGCTATAGGTATTGAGCCCGAGGAGCTGGTCAAGGTGGCTGTAATTATTTTTCTGGCTAACTATCTTGCCAACAACCGTGAGCTTTTGGCGGTGGGCACAATACAGGTCTGGCGCTTTTCTCTGCCTGAGCCCCGGATTTTGGGACCACTGGCCATGATGGTTGGGCTTTCTCTCGTCCTGCTGGCGGCACAGAAGAGTTTGGGTACCGCTTTGGTCTTTTTTGCTGTATCTTTGTTCATGGTTTACCTGAGCACTGAACGGGGAATGTACCTGGCTCTGGGCTTGCCGGTATTTTTGGGCACAGGGTTTTTGGGCTACAAGCTGTTTTCACATGTCCAGAACAGAGTTGAGATTTGGCTGAATCCCTGGCAAACAGTATACGGGGGAGGCAGTCAAATTGCCCAGTCCTTGTTTGCCATAGGCAGTGGCGGCCTGTTTGGCATGGGTCTGGGGCGTGGGTTTGGAGCAGCTAAAATTCCGTTTGCGGAAACCGATTTTATTTTTTCGGTAATTGCGGAAGAGTTCGGTTTTGTTGGAGCGGTGGCGGTGATTATTATTCTGTTGCTGGTAATTTACCGCTGTTTTGATATCGCCTTAAAGGCCAATGACGAATTCGGCACAATTTTGGCTTCTGGCATGGGCTTGCTCTTCGCCTTTGAGGCCTTGATCATCTTGGCAGGGGTGACCAAACTTCTGCCCCTCACCGGACTTCCCCTGCCCTGGATCAGCTACGGCGGCAACTCGCTTTTGACGCACATGTTCATGATTGGCTGCCTGAATAATATCTCCCATGTCTCTCAGAGGCATGCTGCTGCCGGCCGGGTTGAACTTGGAAAGGGGTTAGCCGGATGACCAGAAGCATTAAGCGGGCGGTTCTTGGCCTTACCCTATGTTTTGGCATCTTAAGCCTGGGACTGGTATACTGGCAGTTGGTCAAAGCGGATGAACTGCTGGCTAAACCAGGTAATCTTCGCTCAGTCTACGAGGAACAGAAGATCTGGCGTGGAGGAATTTTCGACCGGAACGGCGAAATATTGGCTAAAAGTTATACGTCCGAGGAGGCGGGAAAAGTTTTGGGCCGCAAAATCGGGCCCACAATCCGCCCTCCCGGCGACCAGTATCCGGCTCAGATTCGCCTATATCCCAAGGGGGACTTGTTTACCCATGTGGTGGGGACCTATTCCCTTATCTATGGCAGGAGCGGCCTGGAGGATGCTTTGAACAGACTTCTGCTGGGGCTGGGACCAGGGGAGAGCATCCAGTCCCTTTCCCAGCAGTTAGTCGATACACCGCGCCGGGGCAATGACGTGGTGCTGACCCTGGACTCCAAGATTCAGGCGGCTGCAGTCTCGGCTTTCACAGGGAAAAGCGGCGCAGCCGTGGCTGTTGAGCCGAAAACCGGCAGAGTTCTGGCCATGGCCAGTTCACCAACCTTCGATCCGAATCAGCTCGACCGAAAATACCAGGAAATTAACGCTGCCGGCAACCAGATATTCTTGAACAAGGCTGTAAGTGTAACTTATACTCCCGGTTCTGTAATGAAGCTGGTGACCTCCGGCGGTTTGCTGCGGGCTGGACTTGACGTGAATGCTGTCTATGAGGATACAGGCCGTGACCGGGTGGAGGCGAACGGTGAGAGCCGGGAGGTCGTAGACCTGGTTAAAGAAGGTATGGGTTCGTTAGACTTTTTCAGCGCCCTGGCCCGGTCGTCAAATACTTATTTTGCTACCCGGGCCGCCCTGGCGGGAGATAGTTCTTTTCTCGACGCCGCCCGCCGCTACGGGTTCGGACAGCAGATTCCCCTCTGGGAGCTCAACGCGAAGAATATCCGCAACAGTTCAATCCAAAAAGGCGGAGTTCCTGCCAAGCTCAAACTGGGAGAACTGATGGACAGTTCTTACGGACAAGCTGAGGTTCAGGTTACGCCCCTTCATATGGCAATGATCGGCGCCGCCATTGCCAACGGCGGCAGCATGATGCGGCCGGCGCTGGTGGAAAAGGTTATCAATCCCAAGCAGGAAATAGTTTACCAGTTCAAGCCTGAAGTTTGGCAGACACCCCTTTCATCCGGTGAAGCCAAGCTAATCGGTGAAGGTATGATAGACGCTGTGGAATATGGCACAGCCCAAGGCTTAGCTATTGACGGTGTTCAGCTGGCGGCCAAGACCGGTACCGCCGAATTGGGTGACCCGGCCAAAGCCCCCCATGGTTGGTTCGTGGCCTATGCCCCTGCGGAAGACCCGGTGATTGCTGTCGCAGTCGTGGTAGAACACGGCAAAACCGGGGGAGGTTCGGCCGGCCCCATTGCCCGCGATATGATATTAGCAGCATTAAGTGAAAGAAGGTGATGGCCTTTGAACAAAACCTTTGGCAACGGCAGGTACCGGGTCATCGATAAATTGGGCGCGGGCGGTATGGCCGTGGTATACAAGGCGCAGGACACGGTCTTAAACCGCGTTGTCACTGTCAAGGTGCTGCGGGAACAATTTGCCAGCGATGAAGATTTTACAAGGCGTTTTCGCCGGGAAGCCCAGGCTGTGGCCAGCTTATCCCACCCCAATATTGTGTCCATTTACGATGTGGGTATGGACCAGGAGCAGGAATACATCGTGATGGAGTTTGTGGACGGACCGAACCTTAAGGAATTTATCAAAGGACATGCCCCCCTGCCTGTAGAGCAGGCTTTGGATATCTCAAAACAAATCTGTGATGCCCTGGACCATGCTCACAAGCACCAGATAATCCACCGCGATATCAAGCCTCACAACATTCTGCTCGCTTCCGACGGGCGGGTCAAAGTTACGGACTTTGGCATCGCCCGGGCCGCTTCTTCAGCCACCGTAACCCATACTGGAACCATCGTGGGGTCTGTTCACTATTTTTCACCGGAACAGGCCAGAGGTGAGGCCACCAATGAACAGTCGGACATCTATTCCCTTGGCATAATCTTGTACGAAATGGTTACGGGCGGCCTGCCCTTTGACGGTGAAAGCCCGATTTCGATTGCCCTCAAGCATATGACTGATGAACCCAAGCCTCCTTCTGTGCTGAACCCCGCGGTTCCGGCCAACCTGGAACAAGTCATTTTGCGGGCCATCTCCAAGTACCCCGAAGACCGTTATGTTGACGCTAAACAATTCAAGCAAGACTTGCAGCGGGTTGCCCAGGGCATGAGTGCTCTGCCCTTCAAACCCGGCAAGCGGGTGGGGGAGGATCAGATGACCCAGGTGATGCGGCCGGTAAAGGCAGCTGGCTCGGCAGGGGCAGCCAAACCCAAGAGAAAGCTGAAAACAGCGGTTTGGATTACCGCAATTGTGATTCTGTTAGCCTTATTAGTGGGCGGTACCTATGCCTCCGTAAGGGCATGGATAAACCCAGGTGAGACGCAAATGCCTGATCTTTCCCACCTGACTGTGGATCAGGCGGCGCAAAAACTCAGGCTGGCCGGTCTGCACCTCAGTGCTGAGAATGTCACCTACGAGACCACCAGCCAGGAGCCTGCAGGCCACATCTACCGCCAGTATCCGACTGCCGGTACCGTAATTAAGGTTGTCCGCACTGATTTGTCCGTCTGGGTCAGCCAGGGCCCGGCTACTGCGACCGTACCGGATTTGAGCGGGAATAAGATTGACAAGGATACGGCACTAAACATGCTCAGTCAGGCTGGGTTTACCACAAACCCTACAATTCAGTACGTCCCAAGCAATAATGTGGCTGCGGGCATTGTGGTGGGTCAAGACCCTGGACCTAACACCACCTACCCCAAAGGC
>JAJYNB010000181.1 GCA_021786555.1 Bacillota bacterium
AACGTTTAGCTTTTGTACAAATGGCAGTATGAGCGCCGGGAAACGGAAAATATTTACTCTTGGGTTTGGCCCGGGTTATGAGGCGGACGCGCACACCACAGATGAATCGATGAGCATAGATCAACTGCTGGGGGCAGTAAAAGGATATAAACAATTATTTTACACCTTGTGCTAAAAAAGGGGGGGGAAAAGTGGCCGACAAAATTCATCGCATCGATGCTGTTGAGAAGGTTACAGGACAGACGAAATTTGCCGCTGATTTACATCTCCCAGGCCAGTTAACCGGCAGGGTACTGCGCTGTCATCAAACCCATGCCCGGATTCGTTCCATTGATACATCCAAAGCATGCAAAGTTCCCGGCGTGGTCAGCATCATGCTTGCCGGCGACCTGCCTGCTCACACTTCATGGTCCACTTATCCAATTTTGAGCGGGGAACATGTACGCTATCAGGGGGATGCAGTTGCTCTGATTGCTGCAGAATCAGAACAAGCTGCTGAATCTGCGCTGGCAAAGATTAAGGTGGAGTATGAGCAGTTACCGTCTGTGTTATCTATCGAAGAGGCATTGCAGGAGAATGCGCCTGTGTTACATGAGGGCAGGACCGACAACCGGGTAGCCAACAGCCACTGGCCCGTGCGCCAAGGAAACGTTGCAGCAGGATTTGCCCAAAGCGAGGTCATCCTGGAAAGAGAGTACAGGACTTCCCATATAGAGCATGCTTACATTGAACCGGAAGCGGTCCTGGTCACTACGGACTGGGACGATTCTCTGATTGTTTTCGGTTCGACCCAGAACCCGTTTAATACGCGGCGTGCGGTCGCTGCGGCTGCAGGCTATCCCTTGAGCAAAGTACGGGTAGTACAGCAAGCTGTCGGCGGTTCTTTTGGCGGCAAGGAAGAATCTATGGGTTTGCTGGCCGGGAGGGCAGCCATTCTCTGCCTGCAGACAGGCCGTCCGGTCAAGATGTTGTACAGCCGGGAAGAATCAATCATCGAAAGTTCCAAACGCCATCCATTCCGGCTCCGCTATAAAGTTGGCGCAAAACGTGACGGCCGGATTATGGCTTTACAAGCCGAACTGGTAGATGAAGGAGGAGCCTATAATTTCCAGGCCCAGTTTATGAACTGGCGGGCTTCTGTCCATGCTGCCGGAGCTTACCGTATCCCCAACGTGAAAGTTGATGTCTATGCCGTACATACCAACCGTATTTTCGGCGGAGCAATGCGCGGCTATTCTTCGCCCCAGATCATTTTTGCCCAGGAGTCCCTGATGGATGAGTTGGCCGCCGAACTGGGGATGGAGCCTTTGGCTTTGCGCCAGGTTAATTTCCTGCACGAAAATGATACAACCATAACCGGGCAGGTCCTGACTGCAGCGGTGAACGCAGAAAAGGTGACCCTGCGTGCTTTGGAATTGGCCGATTATGTACGGAAGAGGGCTGAATATCAAGAGCAAAGTTCAGAGGCTTCTGTGGAACGGGGGATTGGCTTTGCCACCAGTTTTCGCGGCTGCGGCCTGGGCGCTGAAGCGCCTGATGCTACGGGGGCCATTGTATCTGTTCAGTCAGACGGCAGTATCATCGTCCGCTCGAGTTTGACCGATATGGGGCAGGGTTTGCAAACCGCCCACGCTCTCCTGGCGGCAAAGGAACTGGGAGTATCGCCGGAGAGAATTGTTTGCAAAAGCGTGGATACGACTGCCGTGCCTGAAGGCGGCATGACGGTAGCGTCCAGGGGGACTTTTGCCGGCGGGAAACCGCTCATCCTGGCGGCAGGCCAAATCAGGGAAACTCTGTTTAGGGTGGCGTCCAGGCGGCTGGACTGTTCCCCGGCAGAACTGGCTGCGGAGGACGACTGGATATTTGTCATCGGAAAACCTGAGAGGAAATTATCTTTTGATGAAGTTGTAGCAACGGCTTTTTGGAGCGGCTATCCTTTGAGTGCCAGCGGCTGGTTTCAGCCGGACCCGGTTGAGTGGGATCATGCAGCAGGTCAGGGTGAAGCGTTTCCAAGTTACTCCTATGGTTGTGTGGTCGCTGATGTTGAGGTTAATAAAATAACCGGTATGGCAACAGTGCGGAATTTGGTCTCTGTCCATGATGTTGGACAGGTAATCCACCTGGGCGCAGCGGCGGGACAGGTTTATGGCGGGATAGCCATGGGAATGGGCATGGCCTTGATGGAAGAGGTGACCTTCCGCCAAGGGCTTGTTTCGAATCCTAATTTTGACAAGTACCTCGTTCCTACGGCGATGGATATACCCGAAGTGGTTTGTGAATTCATCGAGTCCAAGGACAATTCCGGGGCTGCCGGGGCTAAGAGCTTAGGGGAAGCAGCTCTGGAAGCTGTAGCGGCGGCAGTGGCCAATGCTTTGGCAGCAGCCGGTTTCAGGAGCCGGGTCCTTCCCGTATTAAGTGAAAGTTTGTTAAGAGAAGTAAATGGACGGAGGTGAGAGCATGCAGCAATTTGTGTTTTTGTCACCAGCTTCCCTTGAGGAGGTTTGTGCACTTTTGGAGAAGGAAGGAGATACCTGTAAGGTGGTCGCCGGAGGGACAGACATTGTGCCTGCTCTGCGGCAGGACAGGCTGGTTGGAGTCACCAAGCTGGTAGACATTCGCCGCCGGCCTGAGCTGCGGGGTATTAAAAGAACAGGCCAAGGACTGTGGATCGGCGCGGCCACTACGCTCAGTGAAATCGTAACTTCGCGCGAAGTACAGCATAATTGGGTCCTCCTGGCAGAAGCTTGCCGGCAAATCGGGAGCAAACAGATTCGAAATCTTGCCACCATCGGCGGTAATGTAGCTAATGCCTCCCCGGCCGCGGACAGTATTCCGGCTCTGCTCTGCCTGGATGCCAAAGTTTCCTTGCTTTCCACCCGTGGGCAAAGGGAAATCCCCCTGCAGACTTATTTGGCAGAGAAAGAACACGCGGGAAAAGAACTTGTGGTAGGTTTTATTCTGCCGGAACAGCCTGCCGGCACGTTAACGAAGTTCGTGAAAGTAGCCAGGCGGCAGGCAATGGCTATTTCCCGTCTGAGTCTGGCCATGTCCATTCATGTGCAGGGAAATGTAATTGATTTTGCCCATTTGGTGCCGGGAGCAATGCTGCCTCTGGCACAGCGTTTAGAGGTAGTCGAAAAGTTCCTGGTTGGCAAGGAATTAAGCCCTGAGCTCAGCGCAACGGCTGCCAAGTCAGCCTGTGAAAGTGTGATTGCCGAAACCGGCATGCGCGCCTCCTTTACCTATAAGATACCGGTCCTTGAAGGTCTCATCAAGAAAGCGCTCGATGAATTACAAGAGGTGGTAGCAAATCATGGCTAAAAAAAGGTTGCGCTTGACTGTTAACGGGCGGTTGCTTGACAAAGAAATTGAGGAGTCCATACGTCTGCTTGATGTTCTGCGGGATGAAATGCTGCTTACCGGAAGCAAGGAAGGATGCGGGATTGGCGAGTGCGGAGCCTGTACTGTTATTCTGGACGGCAAAGCTGTCAACTCCTGTATGGTTCTGGCTTTATCGGCGGACGGAGGGGTGGTGGAGACTGTCGAAGGACTGGGCAGACGGGACAAACTGCACCCGATCCAAGCAGCTTTTCTTGACAATCACGCCTTACAATGCGGCTTCTGCACCCCTGGAATGCTGATGAGCGCTAAAGCCTTGTTAGATGAAAATCCTAATCCTTCTGAAGCAGAAATCAAAGAAGCAATTTCCGGCAACCTTTGCCGCTGTACAGGTTACGTTCAAATCGTGGATGCAATCAAGGATGCCGCGGGACGGTCCCGTGGTCAAAGGGGATAGCTCAATGATTGACTTTACAGTCAATGGGAACAGGTGGTCAGGGGAACCCGAAGCCGGCGAAACTTTATTGGATTTTTTGCGTGAGCGGCTGCGCTTAACCGGCACCAAATGCGGTTGCCGGACCGGTGATTGCGGCACGTGCAAAGTATTGCTTGACGGGGAAGCAGTAAATTCCTGTACCTTATTGGTCAAGAAGCTGGACGGGAAATCAATAATCACGATCGAGGGGCTGGCACAGGGGGATGAGCTTCACCCTGTGCAAAAGGCTTTTGTCGAAACAGGGGCCATCCAATGCGGTTTTTGCACCCCGGGTATGGTTATCCAAAGTGCAGCTCTTTTACTGAAAAATCCCCAGCCAAGCGAAGGAGAGATTGTTGCTGCACTGGGCAATAACTTGTGCCGGTGTACCGGTTATGTCAAGATAGTGAAAGCTGTGCAACTTGCCGCCGGATTGCTGCCGGCGTCCCCGGCAAACCCTGCGCAAGGAATCGGGGCTGCTGTCCCCGTTTATGACGCTGTAAATAAAGTGACCGGCAGGCTTAAATACCTGAGCGATATGCAGTTGCCGGATCTGGCCTACGGCAAGATTCTCTACAGCCCCCATGCCCATGCCCGCATCAAGGCAATTGATGCCAGCCAGGCGCTGGCTTTGCCGGGAGTGCTTGCTGTAGCCACCTGTTTCAATACACCTCAGATCAAATATAACAGTGCCCTTAGGTTCGAGCGGCACAATATTCCAGCGGATGAGATGATCTTTGCGCCGGTTGTCCGTTTTGTCGGAGACAGGGTAGCGGCAGTTGCCGCCATCAGCCCGGGAATTGCTGCCAAGGCTATCTCTTTAATTAAAGTCGATTATGAAGTTTTGCCCGCGGTTTTTGAGTCTGAAACAGCTCTCCGGCCGGAATCCCCTCAAATTCAGCCCGGCGGTAATCTGGTTGCGGAAATCAAAGCGGAAGCGGGTAACCTGGCAGAGGGAATGGCCGCGAGCGACTACGTGTTTACGGATAAATTATGCACCCCGCGGCCCAGTCCCTTGGCCTTAGAACCGCATGCCTGCATTGCCAACTACGAAGAGGATGATAAGTTGACTGTGTGGAGCACCACTCAGAATATATTCGCCTATCGTATACTGCTGGCACAAATTTTCTCTTTGTCCCAGCATAAAGTGCGGGTAATCAAGCCACCGGTCGGAGGCGGGTTTGGCGGGAAACTGGAGATGACCATTGAACCCGTTGCTGCTGCTCTGTCCAAACTTTGCCGCCGGCCGGTAAAAATTGAACTAAGCCGGCAGGAAACCTTTTTTGCTACCCGTATCCGCCACAGCGCTGTCATAGAAATCAAAACCGGAGTACGCAAAGATGGGACAATGCTGGCTCAGGATATTAAGGTGATTGCCAACACAGGCGCATATACTTCGAGCGCCCTCAATGTGCTGGGGGCTATGTCGGACAAAGCCTTTAAACAATACCGGATTCCAAATCTGCGGTATCTTGGTTATCCGGTGCTTACCAACACCCCGGTGGCCGGGGCCATGCGCGGCTATGGTTCGCCGCAACTGGTGCTGGCCCGGGAAGTTCACCTTGACCGGATTGCCAAGGCTCTGCAGATTGACCCCGTGGATTTCCGCCGCCGCAATCTGGTTCGGCCGGGAGACGCTAATCCCCGGAATGGCGGCTCGTTGGGGAGCTGCCATCCTTTGGATTGTCTGGAACTTGCAGCAAAGAAGTTTGGCTGGTATAAGTGGAAGGCTCCCTCATTACCTGCTCACAAAAAGCGGGGAATCGGGGTGGCTGTTGGTTTGCACGGAAACGGAGTTTACCCCGTCCATGCGGATATTACAACGGTCACGCTGAAGTTAAATGAAGACGGCAGCGGCATCATATATACAGGTGCGCAGGACTTGGGACAGGGCTTGACTACAATCATCCTGCAGATTGCCTGCGATACCCTGGGTATGCGGCTTGAGGATTGGACACTTGTTGATGCTGACACGGAAACTACGTCCTGGGATTTAGGGACTTACGCCAGCCGGGGCGCCTGGGTGGCTGGACAGGCGGTGAAAAGCTGTGCCGGGATAATTGCCGCCAAAATCAAAGAAAAAGCCGGGCAGGTACTGAATGCTGCACCCGGAGAACTGACTCTCAGCCAAGGTGAGATCAGAGGCCCCAATGGAGTACTTGCGCTGCGGGATGTAGTCTGGAAAATGCAGCAAGAAGACGGCCGGGAACTGATTGCGAGCTATTCCCAAATGTCATCTTTCAACCCGGTTTCTTACGGAGCAAACTTTGCGGAAGTAGAAGTGGATTTGGCGCAAAAGACAATCAAAGTTTTGCGCATGGCCGCAGCTTATGATGTCGGCAAAGCAATCAATCCGATGTTAGTTGAAGGACAGATAGAGGGCGGTATCCAAATGGGAATCGGCTATGCGCTGTCTGAAGATGTAAAACTGGACGCAAGCGGTAAGGTTGTGAATGCCTCTTTAAAACAATACATTACCCCCAGGGCTGAAGACATGCCCAGGCTGGATGTCCTTTTAGTGGATAATGAGGCAGAGCAAGGTAACCTGGGAGCTAAAAGCATCGGGGAATGTGCAACAGTTCCGGTGGCCCCGGCCATAGTTAATGCTGTGGTCAATGCCCTGGGTAAGGACATTGATATTTTCCCCATTGATTTGACTGCTCTGTTAGCGCAGGGAGAGTAGAACATGGACCGTTATGTTGTGGCCGGAGCCTTGGTTGTCTCTGGTCAGGGCAGGGAGCGAGCCAATCTGGTAATAGAAAACGGGAAAATTACGGAGTGGATAAGTGATCTCGGGGCTAGCGAACTCCCGGTTTTCGATGCTCAGGGCAAGTTGATTTTACCGGGATTAATCGATGCCCATACCCATTTTCACATGGCCAGCGGCGAACTTTTCACGCTAGACGATTTTGTGTACGGTGGAAAATTGGCGGCAGCAGCCGGGGTCACTTCGATTGTTGACTTTGTCGAACCGTCTTTATCTCAGGACCTGCCTGAGGCTGTCACAGCGCGTTTTCAAGAGGTTCGCGGCTGTCCCGTCGATTATCAATTTCATCTTGTCATTCCACACAGGTTTGCTATGGATACTAACTGGCATGAACTGATGGAACGTTATCAACTGGCAGCGGTTAAGGGTTTCACGACCTATCAAGAGGATGGACTCAGTCTCGATTCCGCTGATCTGGCAGTACTTTTAACCTGGTCACGGGAGAATTCCGGTTTGCTCACCCTGCATGCTGAAGATGAGCAAACACTTAGAACTGTGGGCCAAAACCTTTTGGCCGAAGGCAAAACAGATATCCGCCTCTTCCCTCAGTCCAGGCCGTTTGCTGCGGAACAAAAAGCTGTAGAAAATGTGTTAATAAATGCAGTCCCGGCCTTGGCTTCCCTTTATTTTGTGCATATTTCATCCAAGGCGGCCCTGGAAACCATTGTAAGGGCCAGACAGGAAGCATACAATCCAACCATCTGGATTGAAACTTGCCCCCAGTACCTGGTGCTGGATGAATCCCTCTATCAGGAACAAGCAGAACTCTATACAGTCTGTCCGCCGCTGCGCACCAGGGCGGATCGAGAATCTTTATGGCACGGCATACGCGACGGTACTGTCGATGTGGTTGCATCCGATCATTGCGCCTATTCGCCAAGCATGAAAAAGGGAGACTCCTGGAATTCTACACGCGCCGGTTTGCCGGCGGTTGATGCCATCCTGCCTGTGCTTGTCAACGCGGGCATAAAGGAAAAATGGATTGAGTGGGAAGATATTGTCCGGGTTACGGCTGAGAACCCGGCCCGTCTCTTCCGCCTCAAGGACAAAGGAAGTTTGACTCCGGGAAGCGATGCTGACTTTGTAGTGATTGACGAGGCAAGACTGGATGGCTTTGTAGAGCCTCCCCTGGTAAGCCGCGCCGGTTATTCACCATTCCCGCACGTTTATCAGAACCGGAGCTGGCTTAGAGATGTGGCAAGGGGGGGAGAATTTCTGCTGCTCAATGGCAAACCAGCCGCAAGCAGGAAGGAAGGAAAACTAATTCCTTTGTGCAATTAAACTACCATACCGCCACGCCAACCGAGGATGAAAACCGGCAAGTTGCGATAGCAAGAACCGATTCTCCCGGTTAGTTAGGATAATGATCCGCTGACCTTGACAGTTCCTGGAGATAATGCTATTATAAAGATACTCGCAATTAACTGTATTCGTTTGAACAATAAGTTTGGCTGAATGGGGAGCGGTTCATTTTGTGGACAGCTTCCTTTTTATATTCAAATAATCTAATGGAAAGGAGGACTTATAAATTGAACAGAACAGACTGGTTGGAAGTGGGCAGGAACTACTATATAACGTTCACCGAAAACGACTTGGAGAGAGTCATGGCTGTTATCGAGTTTGTGCTAATGAGTTATGTCAAGGGCGAAATAATATCGGCCTATAACATAGAGTACCGCATGAAAAGTAAAGGGTTCATAGTGTTGAGCAGTGACTGTATGAAAGCTTTTTCTTTACTCACTCACATGAAGCTCATTGACTACTCCTATGAAAAGAAGCACAGCTATCTGAAACAGGCGGCGTAAAGCCGAAAAAACCCCGTTTTTAGCTAAGAGTTGAAAGCGGGGTATTTTTTTGGCATAACCAATTATTGATATTGAATTAGTCAGAAAGATGGTTTGCCGGCGACCCTGGGGCGTTGAAGCAAAAACCACTGCATAGCGTTGATGTTCCAGGCAATGCCAGATTAAAAAACGTATCAAAGATTTTTGATTTGGCCGTTGACTACATCAAAATAGTTTGATATGATATAGCCATGATAGATGTGGTGAAGATAGCAAAGGCGTTAAGCGACCCCATACGCTACGAGATTCTCAAGTTTCTGGTGAGAAGGGATGCGGAGCCGGGAGCAGAATTGGTCAGTAACTGCTGTTCTGGTTTGTGCAACTGTGACATCATGCAGGTTTTCGGCCTGATTCAGTCCAGGGTTTCCTATCACATGAGAGAACTTGTAGACGCTCAGCTGGTAATAGAAGAACAACGCGGCAAGTGGAAATACTACTATCCTAATTACCAGATCCTAAAAGACTACGTCAAACAGATTGAAGCAAACTTTCTGCAGCGCTAAAATTTTTTCGCCACACATATCAAAATAATTTGATACGAGGGGGCATTGCGATGGATAAAGACATCCGTGAAGCGGTCAGAGAAAGATATGCCAAAGCCATTGCCGGCAAGACGTCCTCCAGTTGCTGCTGTTCGGGCGGGGGCTGCTGCGAGACTCCCGCTGACACCACGGCAAACCTTTACCGGCCGGAGGAAATTGCCAGCCTGCCAACTGATTTGCTGCTTCAGTCTTTTGGCTGCGGCAACCCGACCGCTTTGGCTCAGTTAAACCCGGGAGAGACTGTATTGGACCTGGGAAGCGGAGCGGGATTGGATGTACTCCTGTCGGCCAGGCGCGTTGGCCCGGCGGGCAAGGTTTACGGCTTGGACATGACCGATGAAATGCTCAGCGTAGCACGTTCCAATCAAGCCAAGGCCCGGAACGTAGAAT
>JAJYNB010000108.1 GCA_021786555.1 Bacillota bacterium
TCCGATCTTGCCCTATGAAAAGGAAGGCAGTATTAAGGGAACAGTTGTCAAGATTTACGAGGACCTGGATCAGCTGTCAGACGTTATGCAGCAGCTCAACCGCCTAAACATGCAGCTGAACTACTATAAGGATGAACTGCACAAGCTTAACGGCACCAGCTATACCATTGGCAATATTGTCTGTAACGACGACCGCTTGGCAAAATTAAAAACCCAGGCCCTGCAAGTGGCGCGAAGCAACTCGACGGTGCTGATTACAGGTGAGAGCGGCACCGGCAAGGAATTGTTCGCCCATTCCATCCACAATGCTTCCCATCGGCGCAAGGAACCCTTCGTTAAGGTCAACTGCTCTGCTATACCGGCGGAGCTTGCCGAATCCGAACTTTTTGGCTATGATGACGGCGCATTCACCGGAGCGCGCAAGCAAGGCAAAGCCGGCAAATTTGAGCTGGCCAACGGGGGCACTATTTTCCTGGATGAAATCGGCGATATGCCCCTTGCCTTACAAAGCAAACTGCTGCGGGTTATTCAGGAAAAGGAAATAGAAAGAGTAGGTAGTGTCAGGACCAGAAAGATTGACGTCAGAATCATCGCCGCTACCAACAAAGACTTAAAGCAGCTTGCTGTGGAAGGTAAGTTTAGAGAGGATCTGTATTTCAGATTAAACGTCATTGAGTTAAAGATTCCTCCCTTAAGGGAACGGAAGGAAGACATACCGGTCCTGGTGCAATCCTTCATCGGAAAATACAACAACCTGTTGTCAAAAAGGATTGCGGGCATCACAAGCGCCGCTTTGGAAGCCCTGATGGAGTACCACTGGCCCGGTAATATCCGGGAGTTGGAAAACGTAATAGAACGGATTCTGAACTATCATGAGAGCGGTTATATCGATGTCCTGGATTTGCCTGAGGATACGAGATACGGGGAGAAAGCTGCTGTCAAAAAGGGCCGGAGCCTGGCGGCCATTGAGCGTGAAGCCATCCAACTGGCCTTAAACGAAGCCAAAGGAAACAAGTCTAAAGCGGCAAGACTCTTGGGGATAAGCAGATCGAAGCTATATGAAAAAATCTCCGAGTATCAGTAAGGGTTTCAACGGGGGTTAGTGTCCAAGGTTGTCCTGATTGTGTCGATGTGAAATGTCTGAAAAACATACAACTGTATGTTTTTCAGACATTTTTTCCATACAAAGGGCACTTAATGACTGGCATAGGAATTGCTTTATAAAAGGGTGCGGGGTTCAACTTGAACTCGCGAACTTCCCTGAAGGGGTTCCAATCAGCCCCCTTGCGAGATAGAAATTTATTTTTTGAACGAAGTCTGATTTTTCAGACCATGCCTGGTATATTTTTTGCTAGAAGTATTGGCTGCTGAGGAGGGATGTTAAAGAGGTTTTTGTTGAGGGAGCAAAATCTGGTGCGGTACCGTCCCAGGGCGCCTTGGGTATCCCCGTCTTGAGCCTGGAGAGCGCCTGTGGGGTCAAAAGCAGAATACAAATTTTTTGCAAAGGGGGAAAGTAACTGGGGTAACCGATAAACCCAGTGAAGAAATCATGGAAGGTTACAGTGTTATAGGTAAAAGTGTTCCCAGGACAGATGCGTGGGACAAAGTAATAGGCAGGGCAGTGTACACCGAAGATATCAAACTGCCTAACATGCTTTACGGCAAGATACTGAGAAGTCCCCATGCGCATGCGCGCATCGTCAGCATCAATACCGAAAAGGCCGAGAAATTGCCCGGTGTCAAAATGGTGATGACCGGGAAGGACATCCTGCCGGTAAAGTATGGCATCGTGCCCTTTGCTCAGGACGAATACGGCCTGGCGATCGACAAAGTCCGCTACGTTGGAGATGATGTGGCCGCTGTGGCAGCAGTAGACGAAGCCACTGCTGCGGAAGCTTTGGAACTGATTGAAGTAGTGTACGAACCGCTGCCGGCAGTTTTCACCGTGGAAGATGCCATGAAAGACGGAGCTCCGGAGATCCACGAAGGCCCCAAAGTCAAGAACAACGTCAGCATCCAATACCGTAAGGAATTTGGCAGCATCGACAAAGGATTTGAAGAGTCCTTTCATATTCGGGAAGACGTTTTTAAGACCCATGGTCAGTACCATGCTCCGCTGGAACCCCATGCCGCGATTGCCATGTACGAGCCAAGCGGCAAACTCACCCTCTGGTCAAGCACCCAGATCCCCTTTTTCTTGAGGCACAACCTGGCCAGCACGCTGGGCATAACCGAAGACAGGGTGCGGGTTATCAAGCCGGTTGTGGGCGGCGGTTTCGGTGTGAAGATTGACATGTTCTCCAAAGACTTTTGTGCCGCTTTTATGTCCATGAAAACGGGCAGACCGGTTAAGATGGTCTATGACAGGGAAGAAGCGCTGACCTGCGTGCGCGGCAGACATCCATCCATCGTCAAAGTGCGCACAGGGGTAGCTAAAGACGGCAGAATCATTTCCCAGTACATCGATTTGACCGTGGACGGCGGGGCCTATAACAGTACCGCTCCCCTGATTATCACCTTGTCAGGCTACTTCGCCATGATTCCTTACAACATTCCAAACCTGGTACTGGACGCCAAACACGTCTACACCAATAAATACGCTAATGGTGCTATGCGGGGCCACGGCGCTCCCCAGATGCGCTTCGCGGTGGAATCACAAATGGACATTCTGGCCGCGGATCTGGGTATGGACGCGCTGGAAATCCGCCGCATCAATGCGCTGGAAGCCGGCTGTGACCACCCGGCAAAGATGATTCTGCGCAGCTGCGGCTTCAAAGAGAGCTTAGACTTGGCTGCTAATGCCATCGGCTGGAAAGAGAAACGCGGCAAGGGCAATTTCCGGGGTGTAGGCCTGGGTGGTTCCGGTTGGGCTTCCGGAGTAAATAACATGAGCCACATCGGCGGCGGCGCCGTGGTAAAACTCGAAAAGACCGGCGGCGTAACAGTGCTGACAGGAGCTGCGGACATTGGGCAGGGAGCGGAAAGCGTCATCGCCCAAATCGTGGCGGAAGAACTCGGCGTATCCTTCGCGAAAGTAAGGGTCATCGCTGCGGATACCGACGTCTGCCCGCTGGACTCCGGCACCTTTGGCAGCGGCGTTACGGTGCGTTCGGGCAAAGCGGCACAGCTGGCGGCCAGGGATATCAAGAAGCAAATCTTAACCGTGGTTGCCAAAAACATTGGAGGCGATCCTGAACATCTGACCATCAAAGACGACTATATCTGGCAAAACGGCCAGAAGAAGATGGACATCAACAAAGCTGTCAAACTGGTGCAGTATGCGGATATCCAAGTGCCGATGATCGGGCGTGGCTATTATCAGCTGCCTGCCAAAGAGCCTACTACCCTCTTGAGGGATAACGGCGACATCTCAGGCTCCTATAGCTTTGGTACCCAGGCTGCGGAAGTGGAAGTGGACCCCAAATCCGGCCGGGTTAAGATCATCAAGATTGTGACTGCGGATGATGCCGGCAGGGCACTAAACCCGGATCAGGTGGAGGGCCAGGTCGAAGGAGCGGTAATGACGGGCTTGGGTCATACCTTGTTCGAAGATCCCGACTTCGACATGACCAACGGCCAGGCGCGCAGCACCTCTTTTACGGATTACAAACTTCCCACCGCGCTTGACGCCCCTGACCAAGAAGTTATTCACATCGAGACTGACGATCCCGTAGGGCCTTTTGGCGCCAAGGAATGCGGCGAAGGCGCAACCATCTACACCGCGCCCGCCATCGTAAACGCAATTACAGACGCTATAGGCGTGAGAATCAATGATTTGCCGATTACTCCTGAAAAGATTCTGCGGGCTCTGGAAGAAAAAAACAATAAAGGGAGGAAGGAAGCATGACGCTGCCGGCTTTTGAATACCACCGTCCCAGCACTTTGAGTGAAGGCTTAAAACTACTAAAGAATAACGCAGGTAAAACTCGACCCCTGGCCGGCGGAACCGACCTCTTGAACAACATGAAAGTTGGCTTGAACCCGGCGGAAGTTCTGGTAGACCTTACTGGCATTGAGAGCCTATCGTCTATCGAATGCGCTGTAAACCAGCCTGTGAAGGTGGGCGCTGCGGCCACTATCTGGGATTTGGTGCAGCGCGCTGAAGTGAAAGAGAACCTTACCGCCCTTTATCAAGCGGGCTGCGGGGTGGGAGCTATCCAACTGCAGCAAATGGGTACCGTAGGCGGCAACCTCTGCCAGGACACCCGCTGTTGGTTTTATAACCAAACCAAGCACTGGCGCAGAGCGCGTCCATTATGCTACAAAACCGGCGGGGACCAATGCCTAGCGATGAAGAAGTCCGAAAGATGCCACGCTGCTTTTTGCAGTGATGTGGCGCCCGCTCTCATCGCTTACGATGCCACCGTCAAGCTGTCTTCGGCAGATGGTGAACGTGAAATCTCACTGGCGGATTTTTACACCCGCGATGGCAAAACGTACAACGTTTTGCAAGCGGGAGAAATCCTCAGCGAAATAACGGTCCCAGCCGGCGCTTGGCAGACGAAGAGCGCCTATGTTAAGCTGCGTTCCCGCAAGAGTATTGATTTTCCCCAGGCAGGCGTGGCTATTGCAGTGACAGAAGAAGGCGGCAAGTTGACCGGGGGCAAGCTGGTGCTTACCGCTCTGGGCAGCGGGCCCATGGACATCAAGGGGGCGGGCAACTTGTTTAAGGGGCTCAGCGTAGACAGCCTGGATGTGGAGAAGATCTCCTCCCTGGCCCGGGAGTGCGCGGCGGCAGCTGCCAACGATGTCCTGCCTGTGGCTAACATGACCTGGCGGCCTGCCTACCGGCGCAGGATGGTTGAAATCCTCATCGAGGAAAGTCTGAAAAAGATATTTATCAACAAGTAGCTAAACGAAAAAGGGGTGATATCATGGCCACTAAACAAATAATAGTTTTAAATGTGAACGGCGACGATCACGAAATACTGGTTAAACCGCAGCAGACTCTGTTAGAGGTTCTGCGCGAGACGTTAGGATTTACCGGGACAAAACAGGGCTGTAACGAAGGTAGCTGCGGCGCCTGCACTGTACTCGTAAACAACAAGCCCACCCTTGCCTGCTCAACCCTTGCCGTGGCTGCTGTGGGTAAAGAGATAATGACTATTGAAGGGTTGGCAGGGCAAGACGGGACTCTTCACCCAATCCAGAAATCTTTCGTGGAAAACGGCGCCATTCAATGCGGGTTCTGCACCCCAGGTATGGTGATGTCAACCAAAAGCTTGCTGGACAGAAATCCAAACCCCAGTGAAGAGGAAATCAAGGAGGGCCTCTCAGGCAACCTCTGCCGCTGCACCGGCTATGCCAAGATAATTAAGGCTGTCAAAGCCGTTGCAGCTGGGTAAACGCCGGTTATAGAGCAAAAGTTAATAATTCACTGCCCGTTAATTGCTTTAAAAAACAAGCAGTAATACCCATTGTGTAAATGCTATTTGCTGCTTGTTTTTCTTTACCTCAAAACGTTAAGCAGACCTTCTTTTGCAGCCATTTGGACAATAATGGTAAGAGCCAAAGGTGTACTGTCGTAGAACCAAACATTTGTCGGAAAAACAGACACATTTTGGCCGTTTTGCCTACAAATTGACATGGCATGGTATTTGCTTCAATAATTCTCACAAGTTGAACCCTGATAGCAGGAAGCACTTACAGTAATGCTTAGCGGGAGGGACTGTGATATGAAATTTAAGGGGAAAGTTTGTATTGTTACCGGGGCCTATGCCTGCATAGGCCGCGGCATCGCCTTGGGGTTGGCAAAGCAAGGAGCCAAGGTGGTCGTGGTTGATATCGACAGCGATAATGCCACAAGCGTTGCCAAAGAGATCGAAGAGCTTGGCACCAGCGCTATGGCCGCCCCGGCAGATATTACCAACAGTACGCAGATCAACGAAATCATCTCTAAGGCGATAGAGAAGTTTGGCAAAATAGATGTACTGGTGAATAATGTCGGGTGGAATAAGGTACAGCCCTTTGTGAACGGAAATGAAGAGTTTTGGGATAAGGTTCTAGGTATCAATCTAAAGGGTCCCATCATTTGCTGCCGGGCGGTAATTGACTCCATGATGCAGCAAAATTACGGCAAGATTGTAAACATTGCTTCCGATTCAGGCCGCGTGGGTTCTACCGGAGAGGCAGTCTATTCAGCTGCCAAGGGCGGGGTAATCTCCTTTACCAAAACCCTGGCCAGAGAAATGGCCCGCTACAAAATCAATGTGAACTGCATTTCACCGGGGCCCAGTGATACACCGTTTTTTGCCGCAGTTTCCGCAGACAATCCCAAGTTGATGGAAGCAGTGAAAAAGGCTATACCTTGGCGGCGTTTGGGAGAACCGGAAGACATTGCCAATGCGGTCTTGTTCCTGGCCTCGGACGATGCTGATTATATTACAGGCCAGACCTTAAGCGTCAGCGGCGGCCTTACCATGATGTAAACCGGTAAGAAATTTGAGGAGGTTTTACGATATGAACTACCACGACATCATCTTTGAAAAAAAAGAGGGAGTTGCCTGGATTACCATCAACCGGCCCCAGGTTTTAAATGTCCTGCGCTTTGAAACTGTGGCCGAAATGACTGCCGCCTTTGAAGACGCTGAAAACGACCCCACTGTCGGGGTAGCAGTACTGACTGGCGCAGGGGATAAAGCTTTCTGTGTCGGCGGTGATATCGCGGTCATGAGCGCCTTGAATCATCAGACCGGCCAGCAGTGGAATAACGCCCTGATGAAGCTCTCCAGCATGATGCGCAACCTGAGCAAGCCCATAATTGCTGCCGTTAACGGTTTTTGTATCGGCGGTGGGAACGAGCTGAACGTGTTTTGCGACCTGACTATTGCTTCCGCTAAGGCTAAATTCGGCCAAGCCGGGCCAAAGGTGGGGGCTTGCCCGGTGTGGGGCGCCACTCAGATGCTGCCCCGGATCATGGGTGAGAAAAAAGCCAGGGAAATGATTTACATGTGTAATCAGTATACGGCGGAAGAAGCCAGGGAGATGGGCTTGGTGAACAAGGTGGTCCCCCATGATGAGCTTTATTCCGAAGTGCAGAAGTGGTGCGACCAGCTGTTGGATATGAGTCCGCAGTCGCTGAGACTGGCGAAACTTTCCCTCAATTTCGAATCCGACATGATGTACCCGTCCCTGATGCACGGCTCTGCCTTACTTAGCTATGTTTGGGGTTCCGAGCAGACCACAGAAGGTTTTGCGGCCTTCAAAGAAAAGAGGAAGCCGGACTTCCGCTCCTTTAGAAAATAAGGCCTGGCCGCAAAGAGGGGGTTTACAAGTATGAAAACATCCGCTGACTACCGTCAGCGAATCAAAGCGATGCGGCCTAACGTGTATATGGGCGGCAAGGTGGTAGGCCGGGACCATCCGGATTTTGCACCGGGCATCAACACTTTGGCCTTGACCTATGACCTGGTTGACTCACCCGAATACGCTGACCTGTTAACGGCCAAGTCCCATCTCACAGGCGAGAAAATAAACCGCTTTACCCATATACACCAGTCGGCCGATGATTTGCTGAAAAAACAGGAGCTAACCCGCCATTTGTGTTTGAAGTGCGGCCGCTGCATTCAACGCTGCATGGGAATAGACGCCATGAACGCCCTGTCGGTGGTGACCAAAGACACCGACGTGGCGAAAGGCACGGAATACCACCGGCGTTTCCTGGAGTATCTTAGATTCTTTCAGGAAAATGATTTGGTAGGAAACGCTGCCCAGACCGACGTGAAAGGGGACCGCAGTTTACGGCCCCATCAACAAGCTGATCCGGACCTCTACCTCAGGGTGGTACAGAGGAGACAGGACGGCATCGTGGTGCGAGGGGCCAAGGCCCATAATTCCATTGCGGCTTACGCCGACGAATTACTGGTTATCCCTACCAGGGCCATGACCAAGGAAGAAGGGGACTGGGCTGTAGCCTTTGCGATTCAGGCTGACGTCCCCGGAGTTAAACTGATCAGCCTGCCCCACATCCACCGCAAGCGTAAAGAACTCAAGGCTCCCATCGAGGACTACGGCACTATGCATGCCTTTACAGTGTTTGATGACGTCTTTGTTCCCTGGGAGCGGGTGTTTATGGACGGTGAGACCGAATTTGCCGGCCAACTTGCATCCCTGTTTGCCACCTTCCACCGCCACAGCTATACTGGGTGCAAGCCCGCCATGTCCGACATCTTTCTGGGCGCTGCCGCTCTGGTGGCCGAGTATAACGGAGTAGGCAAAGCCTCCCACGTACGGGACAAACTGGCCGACCTGATTGCGGTTGGAGAGCTGGTATACGGCGCAGGAATAGCCGCCTCAGTCAAGGGGACACGCTCCGCTTCCGGTACTTATATGCCTGATGTTGTGTTCACCAACGTCGGCCGCTATCACGCCGGGGTCAACATCTATCACGAATTTGAAACCCTGGCGGATGTGGCCGGGGGCCTGGCGGCTACTCTGCCTCTGGAAGAAGATTTTAACAACCCCGAGACCAGGGAACTGCTGGAAAAATACATCATGCGCAAGGCCGACGTCCCGGCAGAATACCAGCACCGCTTGTACCGTCTGATAGAAAATCTCATAGCCTCCTCCACCGGCGCTGCCACTGGGATCAGCGGTATCCACGGCGGAGGTTCCCCTGTGATGGAGAAGATTGCCATCATGGGCAAATATGACCTCGAAGCACGCAAACGGGTCATCAAATACCTGGCCGGCATACCGGAGTAGTAACAGAGAGTAAGACAGCTGGTAAGAGGCAGCAAGTCCGTCCAGGAATAGTATTCAGAAAATTCATATTAGTCAATCTAAAGGAGGGGTCATCCTTGGTTAACGACAATTTTTTAGGCCGGTTTGAGTTCGGTGAATACTGGAATCCCATGAATGAAACCATGCCGCGTGAGCAGTTGGAAAAGCTGCAGCTGGCCAAGCTGCAAAGAATCGTAAGTTATGCCTACGAAAAGAGTGCTTTTCACCGCCGAAAGTTTGAAGCAGCGGGATTTCATCCCGATCAACTTCACAGCCTGGCAGATTTGGACCGCATTCCCTTTACCACCAAAGATGAGTGGCTGGAGGAGCAAAAGCGTTATCCCATGTTCGGGGAAATGCTGACCGCACCACAGGAACTGGCAACGAGGTATCATGCCACTTCAGGGACATCGGGCAGGACGCCGCTCAGGGTGCTGGACGGGCGTAAGGATTGGCAGTGGGCGGCGGAGATGTGGGCCTACAGCCTTTATGCCTTTGGCATCCGCTCCCATGACATAGTCTATTACGCCTTCGGGTACGGTTCCTTCATCGGGTTCTGGGGGTCGCACTATGGGTCTGAAAAGATTGGCGCTCTGACCATAGCCAGCGGGGGGATGTCCACTGAGGCAAGGGTGAAACAGCTGATAGAACTGGGTGCAACCACTCTGTGTGCCACGCCCACCTATGTCCTGAGAATGGCCCAGGTGGCAAGAGACATGGGTATCGATGTTGCCAGGGAATCCAAGATTAACAAGGTTGTGGTAACCGGGGAACCTGGCGGCAACGTCCCGGCGACCAGAAAAATGATTGCCGAGAGTTGGGGCGCCGAGGTGTCGGACATTGTGGGAATGACCGAGTCTGGATCCTGCTTCGCTTTTGAATGCAGGCATCATCCGGGCGGGACGCACATCATGGAGGACCATGTACTGGAGGAAACCTTGGATCCGAAGACCGGTGAACGCCTGGGTTACGGTGAGCGCGGTGAAAGGATTTTCACTTCCTTTGGCAGGGGCTTCATACCGCTGATTCGTTTCCGCACGGGGGACTTGGTGGTTCGAGTTCCGGGCAGCACCTGCACCTGCGGCAGGACATGGGATATCTACCAGGGCGGCATTCTGGGCCGGGTGGATGATATGAAGTTAATCCGCGGCACCAATGTGTACCCCTCATCCATTGAGGCAGTTGTGAGAAAATTCGAAGAAGTGGACGAGTTCCAGATTGTGATAACCCGGGAGAACGGCATAATGGATGAAATTACGGTAGAAATTGAGCTTTCACGCGAAGCGGAAGAACGGTTCACTGTTGTGTCTGTGCAACTGGCCAAAGACCTGGCCGACGCCCACGAGAACCTGCGCTTCAACATCACACAGGCCGATTGCGGCTCGCTTCCCCGTTATGAATTAAAGGCACGCAGAATGAAAGACTTGAGGGGGATATAAGAGTGAACCTTACGTCAGCAAGTAAAAGCAGCGAAGACCTGAACTCAGCGGAGAACAAACTGAACCTGTTGGGACAACTGCTTAGCGAGGATGAACAAACTCTGTGGCTCATCTACCGGGAACTCAAAAATCTGGCGGGCAATGCCAAGCTGCCTCCCTGCGCTCTGAGCAACATTCGGGCCGCCCTGGCGTCTATCTGGCAGGTAACAAATGACTTAGACATTGAATTTGAACAATTGTACGAGGTTGGAGTCTGAGGGGGTTAAACCATGGTTAGGAGCAGTGAATTTGTTACATGCGAAATAACTGATGGGGCTGCCGTGGTTAGAATCGACCGTCCTCCCGTCAACGCATTGAGTTTACAGGTTTTGCAAGAGTTAAGAGGAATTTTCACAGACCTCGCTGCCCTACCCCAGGTGCTGGTGGTAATTATCACCGGGGCAGGGGAAAAGATATTTGTGGCCGGGGCGGACATCGACGGCCTAAAAGAACTCACGCCCGAGACCGGCAAAACAGTAAACGGTATGTATCAGCTTACCTTTAACCAGATTGCAGATTTCCACCGGCCTGTTATTTGTGCTGTTAACGGCCTGGCTTTGGGCGGGGGCGCTGAGCTGGCCCTGGCTTGTGACATCCGCATCGCAGCTGAACACTCAAGTTTTAGCTGGCCTGAGGTCAATCTGGGCCTGATCCCGGCCGGCGGCGGCACCCAAAGGCTGGGGCGCCAGATTTCCATGGCCAAGGCCAAAGAGCTGATTTTTACCGGCCGTCGACTGACAGCAGTGGAAGCGGAAAGTATCGGACTGATCAACCAGGTAGTTCCTCAGGGTGAGGCCCTCTCCGCTGCCAAAGAGATGGCACGACTAATCGCAGCCAAAGGCCCGGTGGCTGTAGCCCAGGCTAAGAAAGCCATGAACCAGGGCCTTGAACTGCCCCTGCAAGAAGGGTTTGCGTTGGAACTCGAACTCAGCGCCGCCTGCTTCGGTACCCAAGATGCCAAGGAAGGAATCAGCGCTTTCTTTGGAAAGAGAACTCCCGAGTTTAAAGGAGTGTGACCGATAAATTACTAAAAATGCTACCTCAGCAAGGCTTGCTTTAGGGAGGAAACATTCATCCGACTGCCCCAGCCGACCCCCAAAGAGCTTAAAACGCTTGAGGCGACTTCTTTCGCTGGGACGCCAAAACCGTCCCCGCTGTCTTAGTGGAGTTAAAAGGAGAGAAGCAGTATGGCGGAAAAGTATCAAAACCTTGTCTTAGAAAAGAACGCAGGAATTCTGCTTGTCACTATCAACCGTCCGGAAGTGAGAAATGCCCTTGATTGGCGGACCTGGGAGGAAATCGGGGAACTGGCCCGGGACATCAACCGGGACGACTCGCTCAAGGTAGTAATTATCACCAAGTTTTCAGGGCAAATAGCGTTGAGATGACCGGAGTGATGAAGTTGGGAAGTGCGGCGAGAACAACGGACAAGACACCTGCCCTGGGGACAGCGGGCCAGTATCTGGACCGTGCAGCCCAGGAGGCGGGAGACCTGCCGGCGTTAACCTTTGCAGACCAAACCCTAAGTTACCGCGAATTGGCCGCAAAAGTAGATGCCCTGGCTGTATCCCTGATTGAACTTGGTATAAAACACGGTGACAGAGCAGTAATCTTGATGCCAAACTGGCACCAATTTATCGTCGCCAGTCAGGCTGTGCTGAAGATAGGAGCTATCAAGATTCCGCTGCCAATCGATGTTACCCCCTCAGAAATCGCCGGCGCTCTAAAACAGAGCGGAGCGAAGGCGATCATTATGATTTCGGAATGGAACGGCCTCTCCCTTGCCAGGGAACTCGATAACATGCGCAGCAAGCTGCCGAATCTCAAGTTTGTGATGGTAGTAGGGCAGACTTTTGCCGACATGATTCCTCTGCGCCAGCTTGTCCGACATACTTTGCCGGGCCAGGAGGTGTTCGAGAGGTACTTCCGGGACAACCCGGTAAAGCCGGATGACTTGGCCTGCATCACTTATTCCCGCGGTACTGAGAGTATCAGAAGTGTGTTATACACCCATAAAAGCATCTATGGCTTTGCGTCTGCCTGTAATAACCTGGGCAAGGTTGGCGAAGAGGACATATGGCTTGATATTCTGCCATTAGCTTCAAGCTTGGGACTGCAATATGTGGAGCCATGCCCGGTAATGAGCAACTCATCTGCTGTATTATTGGAAAGTTTTGAGCCGGCGCAGGCTTTAAGCTTGATCGAAAAGCACCAGGTTACAGCTCTGGTCGCTGTGCCTTCAGTAATCAGTGATTTATTGGAGAGTAACCAGCTGAAAGAATTTGATCTGTCCTCCCTGCGCAAGGTTTTTTTGGCTGGCTCTGTGCACGCCAAGGAGTTGACACGTAGAATCAGGGAAAACATCGGAGGAGATGTCATCACCCTTGATGCCCCTGGGAAGATGCAAAAATTTTAAGCAGACAACAGGAGGGAACCTTATGGAATCAGTCAAGATCAGCTTTAATGTAAACAACGAGCCTGTGGAACTGAGCTGCCCTCCAGAGCGTACCCTGTTAGATATCTTGCGGCGGCAATTAGGGTTGACTGGCGCCAAGGAAGGCTGCTCCGCCAATCTTTGCGGAGCTTGCACAGTTATCGTGGACGGCAAAGCGATTAACGCTTGTCATGTCAAGGCTGCCGACCTCGGCGGCAAGAATGTGGAAACCATTGAAGGTCTGGCCAAGGGCGGGGAGCTCCATCCCTTGCAGCAGGCTTTTATGGACCGGCACGCTCTTCAATGCGGCTATTGCACCCCAGGCATGATTATGGCGGCCAAAGCACTGCTTAATCATAACCCTGAGCCCAGCCGGGCAGAAATTGTCAACGCCCTGCGCCGCAATCTCTGCCGCTGCACGGGTTACCTGCAGATAGTTGAAGCGGTGGAAGCGGCGGCTGGAATTGACGGCTCGGTCCGCGAACCTCTCGTCACCGTACAGTTAGACTCGGAAGAAGAGTCGAAGGGTGAATGCCAGACCTTAAATTTGGTGGGCCGCTCGATTGCTCAGGTTACTGCTTTGGATAAGGTGACCGGGAAGGCAAAATTCATGGCCGACCTGGACGATATGCCTGGCATGTTATGGCTGCACACGGTGCGGGCTGCCTACCCCCATGCCGATATTGTCAAGATTGACACCAGAAAGGCTGAAGCCTATCCCGGCGTCATAAAAGTACTGACCCATGCCGATGTGCCGGGTAACAACCTATACGGCAAGATTGTAACTGACCAGCCGGTCCTGGCCAAGGGCAGGATCCGCTGTCTGGCTGACGCTGTGGCGCTGGTGGTGGCGGAAGATTTAGAGACTGCCCGTAAAGCCGCAGAGTTGGTGCAAGTAGATTACAACGTCTTGCCTGGGGTCTTTTCCACCGAGCAGGCCCTGGAAAGCGATGCGCCGGTAATTCCCGAAACCCGTCTTACCTCCCACCGGGGTAAATATAGTTCCTCAAAGCTTAGTGCCGAGGACGGGCCCTTGGCTCCCCATGACAATATCCTTTACCACATGCCCATCCGCAAGGGAAATGTAACCGACGGCTTCAACGATGCCGACTACGTAATCGAACGTACCTATAAGACTCAGCATGTGGACCACGGGGTGTTGGAATGCGAAGGCGCTCTGGCTTACTACGCGGAAGACGGCGTACTCACGGTAGTTTCACGCGGCCAGCACGTTTATTTTGACCGTTTAAATATTGTCCGCGCCTTGGGCCTGCCCAAGGAAGATATCCGGGTGATCCAGCCGGCGGTAGGCGGAGCCTTTGGCCAAGGTGAGGACATCTATGCCCAGATCCATGTCACTCTGGCAGCGATGGTGACCAAACGGCCGGTCAAGGCTATCTATTCGCGGGAAGAAAACATGCTGGCGACACAAAAACGCCACCCCATGACCATAACCATCAAGAGCGGGTTCACCAAGGCAGGCAAGATTACAGCTTTGCAAGCCAGCCTGGTAAGTGACACCGGGGCCTACGTTTCCTGGGGTGAGAATATTGCCAGGAAGGCTGCAACCCATTTGAGCGGCCCCTACGAGATCCCCAATATCAAGATTGACTCTTACGCCGTCTTTACCAATAACCTGTTTTGCGGCGCCTTTCGTGGTTACGGAGTGCCCCAGGCAGCCTTCGCCATAGAGTCACACATAGACGAGATCGCCAAAACTGCCGGTATGGATCCGTTGGAAGTGCGGCTGAAGAATGCGCTGCGGGCAGGCTCTTTAACCTCTACGCAGCAGCAACTGCCGCGGGCTTTCGCCGCGCCTACCATGGAGGCAGCAGCTGAGCAGTTCGGCTGGCGGGATTACCAAGCTTCCAACCAGGGGACTAAACGCCGCGGACGCGGGATGGCCAGCATCTGGTACGGAACCGGCTTCGGGTACGGCATTCCTGATGAGGGAGACGGGATCGTGGAACTGCAGCCCGATGGGAGCGCCACCTGCTGGATTAGTTCCCTGGACTATGGTCAGGGCAGTGATACGGTCATGACCCAAATCATCGGTGAAACCTTGGGTATCACTCAGGACCGGGTCAGCATGGTTACGGGGGATACAAAGAACACTCCCAACTGCGGCTCTACCGTGGCTACCCGGGTAACCTTTACAGTGGGTAACGCAGTGAAAAAGGCCGCCATGCGCATTCGCCAGGATGTGGTTGCTCTGGCCGCGGAAAAACTCTCAAGCTCACCGGACGATATCGTGCTGAAGGATAATATTGCCAGCGCCGGCAGCAGCCCGGCGGCAGGGATAAGCATTGCGGAGCTGGCCCGCGAATTGTCGGATAAAGGGTGGCCGCTCAGGCGCGAGGGAATTTATAAGACACAGCAATTCACCTCCCGCCTGGACGGAGTTACAGGCAAGGGGAATTCCTATTGGCCCTATTCTTACGGGACCCAAATGGCGGAGGTCGAGGTTGACCTTGAAAGCGGACAGGTAACAGTGCTGCGGATGGTGGCCTCCCAATATACCGGACGGGCCGTAAACCCGCAAGCTGTGCGGGGGCAGGTGTTGGGTGGGATGTCTATGGCCCTGGGCTTCGGTCTGCTGGAAGACATGAAACTAAGTGAAGGGCGGCCGGGCGTGAAAAACTTCGACAGATACCGCATGGTCCGCTCGAACAATATGCCTGATGTGGTTGTGGTAAACGTGGAGAGTCCGGAACCCCACGGACCTTATGGAGCTGTGGGTGTGGGTGAAACCACAACCGTAGCGGGCGCCCCGGCGGTGGTTAACGCCATAGCCGATGCTTTGGGCGTCAGGGTGTATGAATTGCCGGCCACTCCCCAGCGCGTAATCTCCGGGCTTGGTAAGAAGCTGTAGAGCTTCCGCTGGTTCAAACATTGGGGCACCCTTGACCCCAAAAGTTATGGGGGAAAGAGCCGATGCATTGCCAACCATGCCACTTCAGGGGGGGTAACAAATCTTGTTCCCAGGGAGGTCGCGCTTCCGGATAGCGCTTAACTTCCTTGATTTCTCTTTCGCTTGGGAGAGGCTTTGGCCTCTCCTTTTTTTGACAAATCTAAAGTTAGTTAGGACGGTATTACCTGCAGCAGTTAACGGTGAAATCCGAACAAGGTAGCTAATTTGTTAAATTAGGTTTGCAAAATTCAAAATATTATGAATTTAGGAGGAAATTTATTCAAGGCAGGAGAATAAAAGGAAATTAGTAGGCTGTAAAATTGCCTGCAGAAGTCTGGTTCAGCAGGTCGCAGACCAGGCCGCGGAGGGGGGTGAGGATGGGTTAACACAGCGTCGGGCAATTGACAATTCAAGCTGGTGTGTTGAAGAAGAGGAGGTTGGGTAAATGAAAAAAAGAATACCGGTTTTGGTTGCGCTGTTCCTGAGCTTAAGTTTACTGGTCAGTCTTGCAGGCTGCGGCCAGCCTGCCCAGAGCACAGCGCAGAATAAAATTGTCCTGGGAGTGCCTACCGCTTTGGGTACTGTTGAAGGCAAAGACTCGCTGAACTCGGTGAACATGGCTGTGGATGAAATCAATGCTGCCGGCGGAGTGGAAGTTGGCGGCAAGAAGTACCAGCTGAGTGTAGTTTCCATTGACACCAGGGAAGCTGAAGCAGGGATACCGGTGAACGACGCATTGACGGCAGTGGATAAGCTGATCTCGCAAAATAAGCCCAACGCCATTGTGGTTGGCGCTTTCCGTTCTGAAGTTTTGTTGGCATCCATGGATTTGGTTGCTAAGTATAAAATCCCCTATATAACATCAATCGGCATGGCTCCGGACTACGAGAAAAAGATTGGGGAAAATTACGACAAATACAAGTACTTTTTCCGCATGGGCCTGAACTCAACCTATCTGGTAGACTACCTGAACAAAACCACGGGCTATATTGGCAAAAACTTCAATTTTAACAAAGTGTATTTTATGTACCAGGACGTTGCCTGGGCTAAGGGGACGGCAGCCGGTGTGGCCGCCTGGGCTAAATCCAACGGTTGGACTATCGTAGGCCAGGATTCCTATCCTACCGGCGCGTCGGATTTTTCCTCCTCCCTCGCCAAAGCCAAGGCGGGCGGGGCGCAATTGATTGTGCCGATTTTCGACATGCCCCAGGCCGGTGTGCTGGTAAAACAGGCTAAATCAATGCAGGTTCCTGCCCTGCTGGAAGGTTTCATCAGTCCTGTCAGCGCGGGTAACGCCTGGACCACCTTTAACGGGGAAATCGACGGCTTTGTCAACTTCGTGTATGAGGCAGGACCAATCCCTCTGAAAAACATACCCAAATCAGCCGCGTATAATGATGCTTACGCCAAAAAGTACGGCGAGGATGCCAGGGTAAAACTTGCCGGCCATGGTCCCGGGCCTGCCTACGATTCGGTTTATGTATTGGTGGACGCAATCAAGCGGGCTAATTCCCTGGACTCCGGCAATATTGTCAGCGCTTTGGAAAAAACCGATTATGACGGGGTTATCGGCCATATCAAGTTTAGCAAAAACCACCAGGTCATCTACGGAGAAAACGCCAAGGAAACCGCCAGCGGCCTGGCCTTCCAGTGGCGGGCCGGCAAGCGGGTGGTTGTGTTCCCGGCAGATGCCGCAGAATCACAGATTCAGCTGCCCCAGCAATAGTTTCCCTAAGCCGTGGTTGTGATTGAGACAGGGAGGAGCGTCTTTAACGGCGCTCCTCAACTACCGGGGGGTTGGTGAAAAGTGGTTGCTAATCTTTTGATTTATGGCTTGGTCAACAGTGTGGTGCTCATGCTTACGGCCCTGGGCTTCAGCCTGACCTTCGGCCTGAGCGGGGTAGCGAATTTTGCCCACGGCGGGCTCTACCTCTTAGCCGGCTTTCTCGCCTGGATTTTCATCAATTCTTTTGGCCTGCCTGCTGCTCTGGGGATGATCCTGGCGGTTATAGTGGTGGGCATCCTGGGGGCGCTGATCTACCGGTTTATCTTGATGCCTGTCAGGGGTATCGTTTTGTCCGAGGTAATCAGTACCTTTGCAGTGGGAGTGGCTATTCTGGAGTTTTTTCGCTGGAAGGGGTTCGTCACCTACGATTTCAGCCTGCCTGTTCTGGTACAGGGAAGTGTGAAAATCTCCGGAGTCAGCATCGATTACCAGCGGTTATTGATTATCGCTATCGGCCTGGCCCTGGCTCTTTTGCTGTGGTTTTTTACCCATCATACCAGGATCGGCCTGGCCCTGCGGGGCATGTCCCAGGATGAATATACAGCTCTTTCGGTCGGCATCGAGTCAGACTGGGCAGGCATGCTCAGCCTGGCCCTGGGCGCCGGCCTTGCCGGGGTGGCCGCGGTCGTTATCCTGCCCTTGGGGATTATCTCCATCAATATGGGGTATGATGTGCTGCTAATCGCCCTGGCCGTAACAGTTTTGGGAGGATTGGAAAGCACAACCGGCTTGGTGGTTGGCAGTTTTTTTGTCGGGTATGCCATGGTAATCACCAGTACCTATTTGGGCCCGCAGTGGGGAGAAGTGGTCTATCTGGGAGCTATCGTCCTGGTCCTGGCCGTTAAACCATCTGGCTTGTTCGGCAAATCTAAGGAACTGGAAGAGAGGGTTTGATGATGAACCCAGGCTACAGAAAAGAGAGAATTGACCGGGGTATTAAAGTCAGGTCCGACGATGTGTTTGTGCTTGCTTCCATGCGGGATTTGCTGTATGTGGTCCTGCCGCGGGCCCTGGTAATCATTCTTCTGCTCATCTTCCCGGCGTTTCAGGACATACTGGGCTCCTACTGGCAGAATGTAATGTTAAGCACCATGGTCATCGCCCTGTTGGCCCTGAGCTGGGACTTGTTGGCCGGCATTGGTTTGGTGTCTTTGGGCCAATCCCTATTTTTCGGGATGGGCGGATATCTGGCAGGGTACCTGAGCTTTACCTTCGGGTGGGGTCCGCTGTATACCCTTCCTGTTGCTACCGTGGGCGGTGCGCTCCTCTCCACCTTGACCCTATATCCCATTCTCCGCTTGAGGGGAATTTATTTCGGCATGATCACCTTTGCCGTGCCCCTTTTGTTATCCCGGGTAATAGAGGTAACCAAAATTCTCGGCGGTACCGAGGGGATGAGCAGTTTGCCGTCCTTCCCCAATACTGGCTTCGAGCTTTATCTGGTCATGGCTGTTCTTTTCGTCACCGTTTATGCCTATCGCATGCTGGTAGGGACTGATTACGGCCTGGTGTTCAACGCCATCCGCGACAACGACCGGGCCGTGGTTGCAGCAGGATATGACATCCAGTGGTATAAGGCTCAGGGGGTCTTTATCGCCGCTCTGCCCGCTTGTTTCGCAGGGGCTTTTATGACCCACCATTTTCAGTTTGTGGGCATGCCCGCTTTCGCGCTGGACTACTCTATCCTGCCCCTGACCTCAGTGGTAATCGGCGGTGTGGGCACTTTCTTCGGCGCCGTGCTGGGGAGCTTTGTCCTGGTGCCGCTTTCGGAACTGCTGCGGGAGTTCGGCTCTTTAAGGGTAGTGGTGTATTCCCTGATGCTCCTGGTGTTCACTATAGGCTTGCCGGAAGGGATTTTTCGCTTTGTCCTGAGGAAATACCACCAGTTCGAACGGCTGGTGCCGATGGAGGAAGCAAGCAATGAATAATAAAACTATTTTACAGCTTGTGGATTTGAGCAAAAGCTTCGGCGCCGTAAAGGCAGTGAACGGGGTCAGCTTTGAGCTGAAGCGGGGCGAGGCCCTCGGCGTCATCGGTCCTAACGGCTCAGGCAAGAGCACCCTGATTAACTTGATCACAGGTTTTGTCAGGCCTACTTCGGGTAAGGTTATTTTCAAGGGCAGGGATATCACCGGCATCCCTCCCCACAAAGCAGTGAACCTGGGTATAGCCCGCAGTTTCCAGCTGGCCCGGCCCTTTTACAACATCCCGGTCTACAAGAACGTGGTCATTCCCGTTTACTCCCCCCGGGCCAGAAAGCACCTTGGCGCCAAGTATGGCGACAGGGACGAAGTGGCGATCCACTTGCTGGAGGACGTGGGTTTCGAACGGGATTCTCAGGTGCCCTATAAAAATGCGGGTGAGCTTCCCCACGGCTATTTGAAACGGCTGGAACTGGCCCGCTGTCTGGCCCTGGACCCAGACCTGATCATCCTGGACGAACTGTTTTCCGGCATGAGCATGTCGGAAATAGCCAGCATTTTACCTCTGCTGGAGCGGATCAGGGAGGAAGGAAAAACCTTGATCATGGTTGAGCACCGCTTGAGCGAACTGTTCAGGGTTGTAGACAAAACAGTGGTACTGAACTTTGGTAAAAAAATAGCGGAGGGAACACCTCGCCAGGTTATGGCAGTAGAAGAGGTTACCAGTGCCTATCTGGGAAGCGAGGTAATCTCCAATGCTTAAAGTAAAGAATCTCATGGTTTTTTTCGAAAACGCCCTGGCAGTGAATGACCTGAGCCTGGAAGTGAATGAAGGCGAGGTTATCGGGGTATTTGGCTCGAACAGCGCCGGCAAGACCACTTTGCTCAATACCATTGCCGGGCTGACCCGTCACCTCAAATACCGCGAACAGAGAAAAGGCGGCATGCGGATAACCATCAACGGGGAAATCAAATACGCCGGTGAAGAGATCAGCCGTCTTAAACCGAGCGACCGGGTGGCGCGGGGAATTGTCCTCTGCCGGGAAAGGCATCCTGTGTTGCGGGACAACACGGTGGAAGAAAACCTCAAGCTGGGCGGTTACCTGCGCAAGGACGGTGAAATCAGGCAGAGCATCTCCTCCGTGTACGAGCTGTTTCCCGCCCTGCAAAAGCTGAAGGCCAGAAAAGCCGGGATGCTGAGCGGTGGTGAGAAGGAAATGGTGGCAATCGGCATGGCCATGATAGCTAAGCCGAAATTGCTCCTGATGGATGAACCCCTCTTGGGCCTAAGCCCCGCTATGCAGCACGAAGTGGTGAGGGGTGTAAAAGAAATTTGCCGCCTGGGAGTGACCATCCTCATATCTGAGCAGTATGCCAGGCCGATTATGCCTGTAATTGACCGGGGCTATGTCATCGAAAACGGCACCATGGTGGTGAGCGGCACTGGAGCGGAACTGATGGAGAACCCGGAAGTCAAGTCAGCTTACTTTGGCGCGTAAGGAAGCGAGGTGCACAAAACTTGGCAGAACATTTTAACTCTATCAGCGAAACCTTCAGGCAGATTGCCCGCAAGGTTCCCAACAAGACAGGGCTCATCTACCTGGGTGAAAAATTCAACTATGAGAAACTGGATCTCTTCTCCGACAAGCTGGCAGGGGCTCTTTTCAGGCAGGGGGTAAGAAAAGGGGACAGGATTATTATCTATGCCCCGCACTGTCCACAGTGGATCATAACCTGGCTGGCAGTACAGAAGCTGGGCGGGGTCGCAGTACCGGTAACCCACTTATACGGTCCGAAGGACCTGATGTACATCGCCAATGACAGTGGGGCAGAAACCATTTTCTGTACGGACACCAACTTCGGCTATGTAAACAGAATACTGGCAGACACGAAATTGAAACGGGTGGTTGTCACCGGCATTGCCGACCTCTTGCCCCGCTGGAAGAGGATGCTGGGAGCCATGCTGGACAAAATCCCCAACGGCAAATTCAGCTTAGGGGAAAAAGTTTTCCTGTTTAAGAACCTGCTCAAGGACAGCGCTCCCCCACCCGCTCTGGAGATGACGGGCGAGGAGATCTCAGAAACCCTCTATACGGGCGGCACCACCGGTTTTCCCAAGGGTGTGCCCATCGGCAACGCCCTGTTTTTGGAAAGCTCAGCCGAACAGCGGAAGGGCAGCCTTGCTTTGATTCCCTTAGGTGAGGATATAGTCTTGCAGGGAGCGCCGCTCTATCACATCCTGGGTCAGATGGTGGGATTCGGCTGCCTGTTAGCGGGGGAAACCCTCGTACTCCTTCCCAAAAACCACCTTGACGCTATGTTTGACCATATCCGGCGCTACAAGGTCAAGAGCATTCTTGGCACCCCCACCATGTACAGGATGATGCTGGAGCACGACCGGATAGACCAGTATAATCTTAAAAGCCTGGAATATGCTTTTTGTGCCGGGGATGTACTGCCGCGGGAGGTTGCCAACCGGTGGCTGCGTAAGATTGGCAAGCCCCTGTACCAAGGGTACGGGGCTACGGAAACCTGCGGTGGGGTGGCAAACACGCCTGCCGGCCAGGCTGTGCCGGAGGGGGCTGCAGGGAGAATTCTCCCAATCAAGCAAATCTTGGTTGTGAACAGCGATACCCTTGAACCTGTACGCGAGAACGAGTCGGGCGAGCTCCTGGTCTCATCCCGGCATATGGTAGCCGGTTATTGGAACAAACCCGAGGAAACCGGCCTGCACTTTGTTCAGCTACAGGGGGTGCTCTGGTACAGGACAGGTGACATCGTCAGACTCGACTCTGAGGGCTGGCTCTACTTTATGGACCGCTCGGTCGATGTGATCAAGCACAAAGGATACAGGGTCGCAGCATCCAAGATTGACAATGTCCTGCAGGAACACGCGGCGGTAATTGCTGCCTGTACCATAGGGGTTCCCGACCCTGCTGTCGGGGAAAGGATCAAGTCCTATGTGGTGGTCAAAGATGACGTCAAGGGTGTGAGCGCCCAGGAACTGCTCAAGTGGTGCAGGGAGCGCCTGGCAACCTATGAGGTGCCCCAGTACATCGAATTCCGCGATATGCTGCCGAAATCAAAAGTCGGCAAGATCCTGCGGCGAGAGTTGAGAGCAGAAGAAAAGCGCAAGGCAGAAGCATCATAACACCGGTCAGGGAGGCGAAAACTGTATTAAGGGGATACCCCTTAATTTTTTTTGATTCTTTACGGCACTCTCAAGTTTGTGCCCGGGAAATTCCAGGTTTCTAATAAAGTTTTAATCCATGTAGCTTAAAATGACAACGATAGCACATCCGTACTTGAAAACTAATAGATGATTCGGGCAGATTGTGTTTGAAAGCTGGGCATTATAAACTAGAGGGTGTAATGATGAAAATTCTGGTTGTAGAAGATGACAGCTCTTTGCTCGGGCTGATCAGCAGTGTGTTAAAAGAAGAGTCTTACCAGGTCGATTGCGCAGACAGCGGCAGCGAGGGGTTGCTGATGGCCGAAAGGGATGTTTACGATGCCTTGATTCTGGACATCATGCTGCCTGAGATTGATGGCTTGTCCATTGTCAAAAGGCTTCGCGCCCAGTCTGTCAAAACACCGGTCCTGTTCTTAACAGCCAGAGACAGCGTAGAAGACCGTGTCAAGGGCTTGGATGTAGGAGCAGACGATTATCTTGTCAAGCCTTTTGCCATCAGTGAATTGTTGGCCCGGGTAAGAGCACTGCTGCGCAGGACGAAGGGAGAGATGGATGGAGAAATTTCCTATGGCCCGATCTCACTCCAGCCAAACACCCATGACGGCTTTGCCGGCGAACACCAGCTTAATCTGACAGTAAAGGAATATGAGCTGCTGGAGTTCTTGCTGCGCAACAGCGAGCAGATTTTGCTGCGTGAGCAGATTTTTAACCGGATTTGGGGATTTGACTCCGAGTCCGGTATCAACGTTGTTGACGTGTATGTGCATTATTTGCGCAAAAAACTGGCGCAATACGACTGCGGCGACTTCATCAAAACAGTGCGCGGCGTCGGCTATATGCTCAAGGGAGAATAGACCTTATGTTTCAAAAAACCCGGGTCCGCTTGGCAGCTTTAAACACGCTGGTACTGTTTGTGATTCTCCTCCTGTTTGGGGGAGTTATCTATCTGTATTCGTACAGGCGTTTGTACGGGCGGGTTGACGTTACGCTTGAGGCGGCAGCCAATCATCTTCAACAGGAGCACTACAGGGACCTGAACCGTCCGGCTGATGACCGTCCGGCAGACCGGAGAGTAGTAGTCTTGCTCTGGAATAAAGAAGGCCGTTTGCTGGCGCAAGTGCCGCCCGATGCTTTTTTCGCCGCAGATTTGACCAAGTTTGCCGGCGCCTCCAATGGTTTTCGCAATGTGACTACCGCCGACGGCCATAAATATCGTGCTTTATCCGTTCTTCTGACTCAACCCACGCTGTCAGCAGGAAATATTACCGCAGGGTTAAGTCCGGATTCAACTATTCTGTTGGTCATGAATATTGATCCGGAATCCCAAATGCTGAGCGACCTGGTGCTGATCATCGTCATCGGCAGTCTTTCCGGTGGGTTGGTTTCTCTGCTTGCGGGCCTTTTTCTCGCCAACCGTGCCTTGATTCCAATCAAGAAGTCCTGGGACAAACAACAAGAGTTTGTGGCTGATGCCTCCCACGAATTGCGCACACCTCTTTCCGTCATTCAGGGTCATCTCGAGCTTCTGTTCCGCCATCCTGATCATACTATCGAACAGGACAGCGAGAAACTTTCCGCCGTCCTGTCTGAAGTAAAACGAATGACTAAGCTGGTTACCCAGCTGCTGACCCTGGCCCGCTCTGATTCCAACCAACTTGAACTGGAACTTATGGAGTTCGGCCTGGGGCGGTTAATCACAGATATAGCAGAACAGTTTAAGATGCTGGCGGAAACCAAGAATATTAGCATAGAGACTTTATTAGATAAAAACATTGACTTTTACGGTGACAAGCAGCGTATCAACCAACTCCTGGTAATCCTTTTGGATAATGCTCTGAAGTTTACGCCTGAATCTGGCAGGATCAGGATAATTGGGAACAGGGTAAGGCACGGCATAAAAATTACTGTGGAGGACACGGGGCCGGGAATTCCCGCTAAAGCTTTACCTTTTGTGTTTGACCGGTTTTACCGCGGCGATAAGGTTCGGACGCGCAGCGGCAGTGGAACGGGACTCGGCCTGGCCATTGCCAAATGGATAGTAAAAGCTCACCAGGGAGAGATCTGGGCTGAAAGCAAAGCAGGCGAAGGGACCAGAATTCACATCTCGCTCCCGCTAAGGCGCCCCAGGCAGGCTTAAGCGTCAAGCCAATCTGAATAAATATATTTGTCAAAGCTGGGTCAAAAGCCCGGCTTTTCTAATGTTTATATTCTGTTAAGTCATTAGTGAAACTGGTGTTGTAGTTTTGCGACGGATGTTTCCAAAATGCAACAGTAAAGCTTTCAACAGCGGCAAACAGGCTTTGCCGCTTTTTGTTGTCCAGAAGCTGCAGCTGGTGTTGCAGAATTGCCACGCCGGTGGGCGCCAGGGCGCCTTAGGACGGCTATCCTGAACTGGCATAAGATTTGCTTTAATCTGACTGAAAGATATTAGATTGGTGGAGGTGTCTGCTGTGACAAAGCCAGGTGAGAAAAAACTTGCTCACTTATTTCAACCGGGCAAAATAGGGAAATTTGAGACCAAGAACAGGGTAAAGTATGGGGCGTGCTGCGTGTCCAACTACAACACAAGGGACGGCTTCATCACGGAAAGGGAACTGGCGCGCACCAAGGTAATTGCCGGGACAGGGTCTGGTATCATTACAAACCAGGGGGCATATCCGGATCCCAAGGGTGAAGGCAAGGCCTATTTCCGCCAGATAGCATTGTTTGACGACAAGTTTATGCCCCAATTCGAAAAGATTGCCGGGTATATTCATGACAACGGCGGTGTGGCTATTCAACAGATACTCCATGCTGGGCGCTATGGCGGGATTGACCTGGGGTACTGCATCCAGCCTTCAGTGGTTCCCCAGACTTTGCCTCATTTCCGTCCGCCCCGGGAGGTAAGCAAAGAGGATATCAGACAAATGGTAAAGGAACACGCCGAGGCCGCCAGAAGGGCTGTCAGAGCGGGCTTCGACGGAGTGGAAATCACCAGTTTTATGGGGTATTTGCTGGCGAACTTTAATTCCAAGTTTACCAACCAACGCACCGATGAGTATGGCGGTTCGGTGGAAAACAGGGGCCGCTTCATGCGGGAACTGATTTATGCCATCAAGGATTCTATCGGGGAGGAGCACCCCCTGGTAGTCCGCCTGAACGGAGCGGAGCTTATGGACCGCTGGGGCGGAAACAGCGAGGACGAGTGTTTCGAACTGATGCAGATGGCCGGGAAGAGCGGTCTGGACATGATCAGCGTCACGGTAGGCTGGCAGGAGGCACCCGTTTCTTCCATTGGGCGTGATGTGCCCCCCGGGCACTGGAACCGTCTGGCGGCACGGGCCAAAAAACTGCTGCCCGATATACCTATCGCCTTCGGTGTAAGGCTGCCGGATCCGGTCATGGCTAACGAGTGCATTGAAAAAGGGGATTTTGATTTCTGGGAGGTCTGCCGCCCTCTCCTGGCCGACCCGGAACTGGTACGCAAAGCTGCGGAGGACCGCCTGGATGAAGTAAGGCCCTGCCTGGGTGACATGCTCTGCCTCTCCCGGCTGTTCCGCGACCTGCCTTATCTCTGCACCTGCAACCCTGCCCTGGGCCATGAGGTGGAGCCTGAGTACCACATCAAGCCGGCAGCGGTAAAAAAGAAAATCATGGTGATAGGGGCAGGCCCGGCGGGAATGGAGTTTGCAATCAACGCTGTTAAACGAGGTCATGAGGTGACGATTTTCGAAAAGGGAGATAGCTTGGGTGGGAATCTTGCGTCCTACGCCGCCCATGACCTGGCCAATCCGGAAGACCTGCAGAAACTGCTGGCCCAGTACAAGAAGATGGTTGAAAAGCTCGGCATTGAGGTCCGGTTGAACACGGAAGTTAACCCTAAACTTATGCGCAGTATCCTGCATAAGTTCGATGTGGCCGTAGTTGCGACCGGGGCCAGAATTGACCTGGGAGGGGTTCCGGCGGCAGAACAGCAAGGTCTGGTAATCAGCGCTCTGGACGCGGCCGCGGGAAATGCCCGGCTTGGCAGCAAGGTAGTGGTGCTGGGCGGCGGCAAAATAGGGCTGGTGCTGGCCGAGTTCCTCAAGACCAAAGGGGTGGATGTGACCATTGTCGAAAAAGCAAAACGGATTGGGGAAGATGTGATTCCAGCCTGGAAGTGGCGCCATACTTCCTGGGTCGGCGGTTTGAAGATTCCGGTCCTTACCGGCAGCGGTGCGCAAAAAATTGCAGGTGAAGGGGTTACGGTTATCAACGAAAAGGGCGAAGAAAGCTTCGTTGCTGCAGACACAGTGATAGCCGCCGCGCCGAGAAAATCGAACCAGGAACTGGCCCAGGAACTGGAGTTTATGGTAGATGAACTGCACATGATCGGGGACGCAGTTTCTCCCCGGGGCTTGTACCAGGCAATCCACGAGGGCTACCGCCTGGGGATGCGGATTTAGAACAATTTAAGGGGGGAACGGAATGACCACCGCTTTAATTGACTATTTGTCGGATCTGAATACCTGGCAAGCTGCGCTTGATTCGCAGCAAGCTGTGTTTGCAGCTATGCTCCCCGGCGCAAGTATTGGGATTATTCCTAAAAGGGAGTTTCACTCACCCGGAGGGAATATGTTGGTGTGGGAAGCCCGTCAAGGCAGGATGGTGGCCTTGGAGCAGGGTTTTTCCGGCATACGCAGCGTTGGAGTTGACCTGCTGTTTGTATCAGACGATGAAGCCATCGAAGCTTTGCACGGTCTGAGAGGTAGTGCGGCCTTTGAGGAGATGAAGGAATTTATCCGGCAGGGGAGCATCCTGTTTTATGTTCTGAAGACAAAGGATGCCCTCTTGGATCTGGGATTTGAGGAATTTCTCGAGGCTTTGGGCCTGGCCTTTATAGGCGCCTGCCGTTAACTTTGAATTCTGCCGGGGGGTGGCTGCCAATGATTTTTTTCAATCCCAGCGGGGCCCCGGAGTTGGCCTGCAATGCCTGCGGCTGTCGCTGGTTTGACCGTATGACCGATACTTGTTACGAGTGCGGCGCTGAAGTCTCAGAGGAGGATGTGGCCGAATTTCACAAAGCCCTGGCAGCCTTCCAGCCCGGGAGGCAGCAGGAAAAATAGGTGTTCCTGGCTGTCCGGCAGGACTGGCTGCCCGAACCGCCAGGTGGCTGATTTAGTCAGCTATAACCTAAAAAACTGCATTTTAACGAGAAATAGCTGAGTTTGGAGAGCCTTTGTGCTATGCTCAGACCCAAACAGACAGTTGTCACATTCTGTATCATCCCACAAAAGGAAACGGAGTTGATTTTTTTGGAGGATAAGTTTAAGCGGTTGGAAAAAGACTGGCGCTCAATGATTTTAATTGCCCACGATTTCTTTCACCGTTGGCGGCAGGTCGTGGAAGGAAGGTATGGAGCCGAAGAGGGTGCGGCTCTGGTCAACCTTTTTTGGGAAGCAGTCGGCCGGGGTACGGGAGAGAGTTATTTGCAGCGGGGCCGTGATGTTTCAGATCTGGCCCAGGTGGTTCAGGCTATGGCCCGGGCCAGTAAAGTCATGGGAGAAACGGTGCGTGTAGTCAAGGATGGCGATGAGTACCTGCTGATCCATGACGCCTGCCCGTGGACCGATTCCTTCCGGGATTATGGCGCACCCGGCCAATGCCAGGCAGGGTGTGACCGCTGGTTTGGTACAGCGGCAAAGACTATCTCCCCCAAGCTTGAGGTCAGAACGGACAGCTGCCTGGCAGCGGGGGACAGCACTTGTACCAGGCGCTACTCCAAAGTCTAAAATATGGCTTCACGCCCTACTTAGGGGGCTTGTCCCTTCAAAAACGGCCGCCTATTCATTGCATTGGTACTGCCAAATTTGCCTGCATCCGGGAAAGAGAAGGTGATGATAAGATGGATAGCCGCGACCGTGGCAAGAAATCAGTGTCATCCGAACAGTACCTCCAGGCCTTAGGCGATATCGCCGGGATTATAAACCAGGGAACCGATTTTCAGGCTGCGATTGCGTCAATCCTGGAAAAGGTAGACCAGTTTATGGGCTGTGAAAGCGGCGGCATATTATTATACGATGAACACCGGCAAGAACTGGTTTTGCAGGAGCCGTCTTTCGGCAGTCAGGGAAGCCGGATTGAGCCCTACCGCCTACCGGTCAGACAGGGCCAGCAGTACAGCCCGGGTACCGCTGTGGAAGTATTTCTTAACCGCAAACCCTTTGTCTGCAACAGGCCGGCCGAGGACAAAAATGCCAGGCAGGATATAATTTCGCGTTTGGGTATTTATAACTTTGCCACCATTCCCTTGACTTTGAAAGACAAAGGCTTGGGAGTCTTACATGCAGTCAACAAACGCAATGGTCATTTTACCCGGGCCGATTTGTTATTCCTCAACACTTTGGGTACTTCCATAGCCATGATTTTGGAGATGGCCCGCCAGCAAAAGACCTTGAGACACTTGGTGCATATTCAAAATGCTTTGACAGAAAAGGTTTTGCAGGGTCAGGGCTTGCATGAAGTTGTGAACACCTTGACCGATGTTTTGCAGCGGCCCGTATTGCTGGAGGACCGCTTTTTTAAGACCTTACACTTTGCCAAGCCTCATGCCGGCAGTGATGAAGACGAGAATTTTCTCATGCCGAATCTCACGGATGAATTTTGGTTGTCCGGCATGGGCAGAACCTATTACAGGGAAATGATCAAGAGCAAAAAACCGGTCAGGCTGCCGGCTCTGCAGGAAATCGGCAGTCCTTATCCGCGCCTGGTTGCGCCTATTGTGGTGGAGGAAGAAATATTCGGCTACCTCTCCGTAGGCTGCGTGCACGACGAAGTGGAGAGTTTTGAAATTGCCGCAGTTACTCATGCAGCGACGATTTGTTCGGTGGAATTTGTCAAGCAGTTGATTGCCTTGAAAGCGGAGAACCGGGTAAAGGGAGATTTGATCAGGGATCTTCTGACCAACCGCCTGCCAATGAGCGACATTCTGGAACGGGCTTCAATCATGGGGTACGATTTGACGCGTCCTTGTCGGGTGATGGTCCTAAACGCAGGGGAGAAGCCAAGGCCCGATTTGTTGCGGAAATTGTACGAAGTGGCGTGCGGCTTCGTAAATGCCCGAAATCCGCACACCATGGTGCTCACCCTTGACGGCGCGGTTGTGGTCTTGACTTACATGGAAGGTCTGGGCAGCGGGCCTTTTCTCCCTTATCTGCCGTTAGCCGAGAATTTGCTGCAAAACTGTGAAGAACTGTTAGGAGTAAAAGTTCAGATTGGCATGGGGCGGGTCGTATCAGAACCTGGTCAGATAAATCAATCCTACCAGGAAGCATTATTCGCTTTACGGGCCCTGCCTCAGTTTGCTGCCAAGAAGAACATTCTGAGTTTTGAGGACATGGGGATTTTCCGTCTCCTTTCCAAAGCACGGGAAAAGGATGAACTGGTTGATTTCGCCCAAGAACTGCTGCGGCCGCTCTTAGACTATGACCAGGAAAATAATACTTTTCTGCTCCAGTCCCTGCAAGCTTATTTGGACTGCAACTGCAGTGTCCAAAAAACTGCCCAGAAGTCGTATTTACACCCTAATACTTTGCTGTACCGTCTAAGGAGAATTCAAGAAATAACCGGATTTAACTTAAACGACACGGAAGACCGCTTAAACCTGCAAATCGCCATCAGGGTTTTCCGATTTTATGCCTCCTGATATCTTTAACCCCAAAAGGTCAAGTTTTTAGCCGGCTCAGCCGGCTTTTTCCGTTTGGGCCGGTTTAGGAGCAACTGGTTGGTTTATCAAACCGTTTGGCTTGGGTTTCAGATATTTGCACAAATAATCAGGGTGGTTTTTGTAAGAAACATCTGTATAAAGCAGGGCCTGAAGCGTTTAGAATAGCCATAATCAGAATATTCAGAATAAAATTAGAAGATTTTTCATGGGAAGGGGGGCAGGGCAAGGTTTCATTGCCAAACCGGGGATGCTCATAAGGAGAAGTTTGTCGGTAAAAACAAGAGACCGTGAAAGAGGGGGAAAAGGATTGAGAACCTGGCGTTTTTCGCGCGGCTTGTCATTTGTTATGATCCTAGTGTTCTTGCTGGTATTAGTCTTAAGCGGTTGTGGAACAACCGGAGGAACGAGTGCAAAATCGGGCTCCTCCGGTCTGACAATCAAGGTAGGTATTATTGACACCTATACCGGACCGCCCACCGCCTACACCCAGGATGCCTTGGACGGATTCAAGCTTGCTGTTAACGACATTGCCAAAGAGGGAGGTCCAAAAATTGAATATGTAACCCGCGATGACCAATATAAGGTAGACCAGGCCTTAAGCTGGGCCAAAGAACTGGTGATGAATGAAAAAGTAGACGTACTGGCCGGGACCATCAACAGTGCGGTATCCTTGGCAGTATCCCAATACGCCAAGCAGAACAAGATTCCCTTTATCAACTGGGGCGCTCTCAGTGATGAAATTACCGGCGCCAAGGGACATCGCTACGTTTTCAGTACGCCGCCTAATACTGCAATGATTGCCAAGACAGGGGCAATTCAAATTTCCCAGCTGCCTTATACCAAGTTTTGGCTGGCAGGCAGTGATTACGAGTATGGCCACCTGGTTGTCAGTGATTTTTGGACTGACCTTCAGAAGCTTAAGCCAGGGGTACAAAAATTGGGTGAAACCTGGTGGAAGATTGGTGAACCGGATTTTACACCCTACCTGACCGCAATCAGGGCGGCAAAGCCCGATGCCGTAATTGTAGGCGCCGGTGCAGCCGACATTATTCCTTTCATGAAAGCTTTAAAAGCGACAGGTTTGTCGAAGCAAATACCTGTTTGGATACCCCAGTCGATTGATGCAGGCACATTAAGAGCCTTGGGCAATGATCAGCCGGAAGGTGTTTTGGGCACGAATCAGTATTTTTATTACTACCCCGATACAGCCGCAAACAAACAGTTCGAACAAGAGTTTAAGCAAGCCACAAACCGTGAACCGGGTTTTGCCGGTTTGTATGGCTATATGGCTGGAAAATATCTCGGGGCTGCCATTCAAAAAGCCGGCAGCACTGACCGGGAAAAAATCGTGGACGCGCTGGAAGGGCTGACTCTTGATACACCGGTCGGCCAACTTACGATGCGAAAAGAAGACCACCAATCACTCGATCCCCTGTTCTACGGCAAAACCCCCGGCACAGGCGTGGTCGCCAACGGCCTTGTCCAGTTGTCCCCTGACAAGGTAATGCCTTCGGTTGAAGACGTAATGAATGCAAGAGCCAAAAAGTAGAAGAATCTATAGGTTAATAGGCGGCTCTGCCGCCTATTAACCTTAGGGGGAATACGATGAGTGTATCCATGCTGGCCAGTCAGCTGCTGGTGGGTTTGAGTCGAGGGATGATTTACTTCATTGTGGCTGCCGGATTGACTTTGGTTTTTGGGGTACTAAGGGTCATCAATTTTACCCACGGCTCCTTTTATATGCTGGGGGCCTTTATCGGGTACAGCGTGGCTGCTGGGATTGGACATGGGTCAGCGGGGTTTTGGCTGATGTTGGTCTTGGCTCCCTTAGCGGTAGCGGGCATCAGTTTGCTGGTGGAGCGTGGTTTTCTCCAGTTTGTCTATCGCCGCGAACATCTGATTCAGGTGCTGCTCACCTATGCCTTAGTCCTGATAGCCGGCGATCTGGTCAAATTCTTTTGGGGCAGCCAGTATAGATCTTTATCCACTCCGCCAATCTTTACCGGTTCGTTTGCGACAGGGAGCATTACCGTTCCCAAGTACAATGTGTTTCTGCTGCTGGTGGGTCCCCTGGTTGCGCTCGGCCTTTGGTTGTTCTTAAGTCACACCCGTTTCGGCAAAATCTGCCGGGCGACCGCCACTGACAGGGAAATGGTCGACATTTTGGGGGTCAACAGTACCTGGATTTTTGCAGCAGTTTTTGCCTTGGGCGGCTGGCTGGCCGGCCTTGGCGGGGCTCTAATGGCGCCGGTGGTTAATATTTCGCTCGGCATGGACGCCAATACCATTATTTACGCTTTTCTGATAGTGGTAGTAGGCGGTCTGGGCAACATCTGGGGAGCTTTGATCAGTTCCTTGATAATCGGAGTGGGAGAAGCCTTTGGGGCACTCTTTATGCCGGACTGGGCAGTTGTACTGCCTTACATTATTACGGGAGTACTGTTGATTTTACGACCGTCGGGATTGCTCAAATCTGTTTGGTAAAGAAGGGAAAAGTATGTCGATGAGTTGGCTGGACAGATCAAAGGAAAAAACAGCCAGGGTTATCCCGTTCCGGCCCATCTTGCTGGTTAGCCTGCTGGGGGTAGCGGCTTTACTCCCGCCAATCCTGCCAGCCTACTACCTTTACCTGCTGACCACTGTCTACATGACGGCGCTGTTAGCCACCAGCCTTAATTTTGTGCTTGGGTATGGGGGCCTCCTGCAGCTGCATCACGCGGTATTTTTTGGGGTAGGCGCTTATACTGTGGCCCTGGTCTTAACCAAAACTACTTGGCCTTTTTGGCTGGCGGCCGTCTTGGCCCCGTTAGTTGCGGCCCTGCTGGCAGCGGTGATCGGCTGGTTTTGCGTCCGGCTGAGGGGGCTCTATTTTGGTATGCTCACCTTGGCTTTGGGCCAGTTGGTCTGGGCCATCATCTACAAGTGGCGCAGCTTCACCTCTGGGGACGACGGCATTCACGGCATCCCGCTGCCCGGTTTGGTGAGTTCCCCCACCTCAGTGTATTATATCAACCTCGGTGTACTGGTAGTGTGCTTGCTGATCCTGTATGCAGTGATCAAGTCGCCCTTTGGCCTGACTCTTGTTGCTATCCGGGATAACCCGGTGCGCAGCCAGAGCGTAGGGGTTAACATCAAGCGGCACCAGTTGGCGGCTTTTGTCCTTTCGGGTTTCTTTGCCGGGGCAGCCGGTGTCCTGTTTGTGCTGATTGAGCAGTCTGTATCTCCGTCTCTCCTCTACTGGAGCAAATCGGCAGAGATTCTGATCATGGATCTGCTGGGCGGTATGGCTGTATTTCTGGGTCCGAGTCTCGGGGCCGCGATTCTGGTGGTCTTGTCCATGGTAGTTGGTACGTATATGGACTACTGGCTGTTGGTCATGGGACTGATCCTCTTGCTGCTGGTCTTGTTCCTGCCCCAAGGAGTCCTGGGTTACCTGCAGGAGCTTTTCGGGCGCAAAACTGTACAGGGAGGGGAACGGGATGCTGCAAATTGAGTCCCTGGCCAAATCCTTCTCAGGCTTTCAGGCTGTGGGAGATGCCAGCCTGAGTGTGCCGCGGGGGCAGGTGGTAGCGGTCATTGGCCCAAACGGGGCCGGAAAAAGTACTCTGTTTAATCTTATTACGGGTCATATTAAGCCTGATGCGGGGCGCATTGTGTTTAAGGGAAGGGAAATCACCGCCCTGCCCCCGCACCAGGTCTCACGTCTGGGTGTTGCCCGCTCTTTCCAGTTGGTGAATATCTTCCCTCGCCTTACTGTGTTCGAAAACGTCCAGGTAGCTGTACTGGCCCGCCTGAAGCAAAGCGGCAGGCTGTTTACTCCGGCCAGACGGTTGGTGGTACAGGAAACGTTTGAGGTTTTACACAAGCTTGGTCTCAAAACCAGTTCAGACCGGATTTGCAGTTCCCTCTCTTATGGGGACCAGAAAGTACTGGAGATAGCTATTTCCCTTGGCAGCAGCCCGGAACTGCTTTTGCTCGACGAACCCACGGCCGGCATGTCCCCGGAAGAGACCAGAACCATTGTCCAGCTTATCAAGCAGCTGTCCCAGAGGGAAGGACTGAGCATTTTGTTGACCGAGCATGATATGGACCTGGTGTTTGATGTTGCCCAGCGCATCATGGTGATGCACCAGGGGCGCACAATTGCCGAAGGACATCCTGCCGAGGTAAGAAGGGACAGAGCAGTGCAAAACGCTTATTTGGGGGAGACGGGCTGATGTTGGAAGTTAAGGACATCCACGCGTATTACGGGCTGAGCCATATCCTGTTCGGCGTATCCCTAAGCGTGAAGCAGGGTGAAGCGGTCTGCTTGCTGGGGCGGAACGGGGTTGGCAAAACCACCACTCTAAAGAGCATTATGGGTCTTAATCCGCCCAAAAGCGGCAGAGTATGGTTTAAGGGGCAGGATATCACCGCACTGCCAACCCGCCGCAGGGTATCCCTGGGAATCCGTTATGTTCCGGATACACGGCGGATTTTTGCGGACCTGACTGTGCGCGAAAACATGGAGGTTGCCGCATCAGGTATCAAACAAGCTGGCGAGTGGACCATAGACAAGGTATTTGACTTGTTCCCGGTGCTGAAAAGCTTTTCGGACCGCCGGGGCGGGCACCTTAGCGGGGGCGAGCAGCAGATGCTGGCAATAGGCCGGGCCCTCTTGGGTACTCCACAGCTGCTGATCCTGGATGAACCCACGGAAGGTTTAGCTCCGTTAATCGTGGAGGAGCTGGAAGAACAGATTCTAATGCTCAAGGCTGCGGGAATTTCCATCCTGCTGGCGGAGCAGAACTTGAAATCTGCTCTAAAAATATCGAACCGCTGTTATGTAGTTGAGAAAGGTCAGGTGCGCTTTCAGGGATCAGTGGAGGAACTGCGGCAAAACGCGGAAGTAAGAGCCAAGTATTTGCTGGTGTAAGACTCCGGCGCATTTAGTGGAAGCTGAGAAGTTTGAGGGAGCGGGCATAATGCAAAAAGTGCTGCTAATGGGCAATGAAGCGATTGCCAGGGGAGCCATCGAGGCAGGAGTCATGGTTGCAACGGCATATCCCGGCACACCATCCACAGAGGTATTCTCCACTTTGGCGGACCTGGCGCCTGAATACGGCTTTTACGCTGAATGGTCAGTGAACGAGAAGGTGGCTCTGGAAGTAGCTGCCGGCGCCGCATATACCGGGGCGAGAGCTATGGTGTCAATGAAGCAAATGGGGCTCAATGTGGCATCGGATGCTTTGATGAGCCTTGCCTATATCGGGGTGAAGGGCGGGCTGGTTTTGGTGGTTGCGGATGACCCGGGTCCCCAAAGCTCCCAGACGGAGCAGGACACGAGGAAGTTCGCCGCCTTTGCAGGTGTGCCGGTTTTTGACCCGGCGACACCCCAGGAAGCCAAGGACATGGTGCAAGCAGCTTTTGAATTGTCGGAGAAGTTTGGCCTGCCGGTAATTTTGCGTCCGACTACACGGGTAAGCCATGTGAGCCAGGACATTACCTTGGGGGATGTGAAGAAGCTGGAACGCTCCTGTCATTTTCAACGCGACCCCAGATGGGTAATTTTGCCGAAACTCGCATACAAACAACATATATGGCTGGACAGAGTACAGGCTGAGGTGGCGGAAGAGTTTAATGATTCACCTTTCAACCGGCTGAGCCTGAAAGGAAAAGCCGGAATCGTCACCTCGGGAGTCGCTTACAACTACGTGTTGGAAGCCTGCCAGGAACTGAAACTGGAGCCTTCATTGCTAAAAATAGGCACACCCTACCCGCTGCCGCCAAAGCCCGCGCTGGAAATGCTTGCAAGCTGCGGGCAGGTCCTGGTGATTGAGGAGCAGGAAGCGGTGGTTGAGGACCAACTGATAAAGCTGGCCTGGCAGAACAGGCTGGGTACTGCAATTTCGGGCAAGCACGACTCTTATGTCCCCAGGGAAGGGGAACTGAGTGTTGATAAGGTCAAGACCGTGCTGATTTCTTATTTCAATTTGCCGCGGGACGACATGCCTGAGATGGATGTGGCGCCCCTTCCGCTCCGGGCGCCGGGGCTTTGTGCCGGCTGCCCCCACCGGGCCAGCTTCCTGGCTTTTAAGGAGCTGATGAGAAGGGATGATGTGGTCTTCACCGGGGACATTGGCTGCTATACCCTCGGCGCTGAACCGCCGCTGGAGATGCTTGACACCTGTCTTTGCATGGGCGCCGGGATTACTTTGGCGGTAGGAATGAGCAAGATAGAGCCGGAGCGGAAACATGTGGCGTTTATCGGAGATTCAACCTTTTTTCACAGCGGCGTGCCTGGCCTGATCGATGCGGTATACAACAACGCCAATATAGTGGTGGTGGTGCTTGATAACGGGACCACGGCCATGACCGGGCATCAGCCGCACCCGGGTACGGCCCGAACCGCCACAGGGGTAAATGGCGCAGTGCTGGACCCAGGGGAGATAGCCCGCTCCTGCGGGGTTAAGTTTGTCAGGGAAGTTGACCCCTATCTCGTCTCAGAGATGAAAACCTGTGCCCGTGAAGCACTGGAGTTTGACGGACCGAGATTTATAGTGGCCAGGCGGGCGTGTGTCCTGCAGGCGGATTCCCTAAGAGCATACTCCATAGACGCGGAGCTCTGCACAGGGTGCGAATTATGCATCAAAAAACTGGGATGCCCTGCTATAGTCAAAAACCAGGTAGTCCAGATATCTGCTGCTTGTGCCGGGTGTGGGGTTTGCGCCCGGATTTGTCCCAGCCAGGCCATTTGCGAGGTGGTGTAAGTGTTGAATATTGTTATCAGCGGTGTAGGGGGGCAGGGCACGTTATTGGCAGCCAGGGCTATCGCCGAGGCTGCAATCTGCAAAGGTTTTGAGGTGAGGACCTCTGAAACCATCGGCATGGCCCAGCGGGAGGGCTCGGTGGTCAGTCATGTAAGGCTCGGCCATAATCTCAACGGCGCCCTAATACCGGACCACAAGGCGGACATTCTCTTGGGGTTTGAACTGGCCGAAACTGTAAGAGCAATAGGCAAGCTCAAACCCGGAGGAGTAATCATCTCCAATACCCACCGGATAATGCCGGTGAGCGTCTCCTTGGGGAGTGCCGGCTATCGGAGTGACAAAATGATTTCCAGCCTGGCACAGGCAACTGACCGGCTGATTTTGCTGGATGCCACGCAAGCGGCCTCGAAGGCCGGCGGCTACAAAAGCGCTAACGTAGTTCTGCTGGGAGTGCTTTCCGGGTTGCCTGAACTGCCCTTTCATCCTGCTGACCTTTGGCAAGCCATCATGCAGCACGTTTCACCCCGCACCAGGCAGATCAATCAGGCGGCCTTTGAACTTGGGCAACGGATAATCGCTGAAAACAGAAACACTGTTTCCGGTTAGGGGGTAAGAAACAATGGAAGTAGCCATCATCGGCGGAGGAAACGGCGCTTACGCAGCAGCGGCTGATCTGGCGGAGAAAGGGCACAGGGTACGCCTGTGGCGAAGGAGCGCGGCAGAGCTGGGCACTCTTCTCGAGACCGGTGTGCTCAGACTACAGGATTTTAGAGGGGTACGCGAGGTTCAGCTGTCACTGGTAAGCCAGGATTTAGCTTGCGTTATTAAGGGCGCCCAGTTGATTATTGTGCCTTTGCCAGCCACGGCTCAGGAGTCAGTTTCAGAAAACTTGGCGCCATATCTGGAGGACGGTCAGGTAATTTATCTGACCCCGGGAAGCTTCGGCAGTTATGTGATGTCCAGGGTGCTGCGTTCCAAAGGGTGCAGGGCAGAGGTGGTGTTTGCCGAATCTGGTACTCTGCCCTATTTGGCCCGCAAGCACGCTCCTCAGACGGTGGTAATCTCCGGCCGGACCACCCGTCTTCCCACCGGAGTATTTCCCAGCAGCAAATCAGAGTATGGTTTTCCCATTCTGAAGGAAGTATTTCCTGCGGTGGAACCTCTGGTTGACGCTCTGGATGGAGCACTGATGAATGCCGGCCCGATTATCCATCCACCCCTGATATTGTTGAATGCCGGACCTATAGAGCATTTTGAAAAATGGGATATTCACAACGAAGGCACACAGCCCTCCATTCGCCGGGTTCATGACGCATTGGATGCGGAACGGATCGAGGTGCGTCGTAAACTCGCTTACCCCGGCCCCCATTTTCCCCTGGCAGACCACTATGCCACAGAAGGGGAGGAATGGATGTACGGACGGGCAGCCCACGAAAAGCTGGTTGACAGCACCGACTGGCATGAACATCTGGACCTGCAGACCCACCGCTATATGCGGGAGGATGTGGCCTGTGGGCTGGCACTACTGGTATCGGTCTCCGACTGGGCGGGTGTGCCGGCCCCGATGGCCCACGGTCTGCTGGCTGTCGCTTCGGCTGTGGCGGGAGAGGATTTAAGGGCTACAGGCAGGACGTTGGAGAACCTTGGTTTGGCAGCTAAGACGCGGGAAGAGATGCGGCAGCTGTTGACAAACGGAATTGGGTTTGGCCTATGAGAGAGAACAAACCGGCCATAGCCGTAGTAGGACCCGGACGGATGGGAAACGGCATATCACAAGTCTTTGCCTATACAGGGTTTAGGGTTGACCTGATTGACATCAAGCAGCGGCCCAAGGCAGAGGCACAAACCGCTCTGGCTGCTGCAGCAAGCCAAATTCAGGGGAATCTGGAGTTTTTGGGGTCCCTGGGCTTGCTTCCGCCTGAGAGCGTGGAGAGCATCGCCCGGCGGATTAACTATCATGAACGCAAAGACGCCGCAGCGGCCCTTGCCGGGGCTCACGTGGTTTTCGAGGCCGTGCCTGAGGTACTGGAAATCAAGCAAGCCGCCTTTACTGAGATTGCCTCTGCGGTTGCCCCGGACACTCTCATTTCATCCACAACCTCGACATTTTTGGTGAATGAATTGGCCGGGTATGTTCCTAACCCTGAGCGGTTTATGAATACCCACTGGCTCAATCCGGCTTATCTCATTCCAATTGTTGAAGTAAGCCCCGGGAGGGAAACCAGCCCTTTGGCGCTGGAAAAAATGATTGGATTGCTGGAAAGCGCAGGTAAGGTGCCTATCAAGTGTTCCGCCTCCCCGGGGTTCATTGTGCCGCGCATCCAGACCCTCGTGATGAATGAAGCCGCCCGCCTGATTGAAGAAGGGGTAGCCACACCCGCGGAGGTGGACAAGGCATCACGCTTGGGGTTTGGCCTGCGCTTTGCAATTCTTGGTTTACTCGAGTTTATTGATTGGGGCGGTGGGGATATTCTCTATTATGCCGCCAACTATCTGCAATCTGCCTTACAGGACCAGCGTTTTGCGCCGCCGGCTATTATCAGCAGCAACATGCGTGAAGGTAGGATTGGCATGAAGTCCGGGCAGGGTTTTTACGATTTCAGCCAGGTGGATGTACTGCAGTATCAGCGGGACACCATCAAGAAGTTTGTGGATCTGCTGCAGCATCTGGGGCTGATGGCGCTGCCTGAAATCCAGTAGGACTTGGTGCAGAGAGTGACAGGAAGTTAGATAATTCGGGCCGCCATAAAGAACCGTTTAGGCTGAAAAGGTCAACCGTTTGGGTTTGGTTTTGTAGGTTTGCAACAAACCAGCGCTGATTATTCGTTGATTAATCCATATACAAAAGGAAAGCGCACTGGCTAGAATGTAAATAGGCTGAATATTCTCACAACAGGAAGAGAGGAGATGTATATGTCGCGTCACAAGGTGGTGATTTCCCTGCCGGAAGCCGCCGCGATGATAAAGGATGGAGACCGGGTGGGTATCGGTGGCTTTGTCACCACCAACAAGCCCTTGGGGATACTGCGAGAGATTATGCGCCTGCGGCGACAGGATTTGACAGTTGTTGCACCACCCTCAAGCATGGAAGTTGACTTACTTCTGGGGCTGGGAATGGTTAGGAAACTGATAACCCCATACCTGGGTGCTGAGGCTATCGCACCCCTCGGGCCTTTTCACAGCGGTTGGGCCGGAAAACACTTTGCGATTGAAGAGACAGACCTGGGTACCCTGGTGGCGGGACTGCGCGCATATGCCCTGGCGCTGCCCTTTATGCCCACCCGAGGTATAGTGGGCACGTCGATTGCCAGCCTGAATCCAACTTTGCGCCCTGTAGAAGATCCTTTTGGCGGTCCGCCCTTAATCGCAGTGCCGCCACTGGAAATGGATGTAGTCCTGATCCACGCCAGCCAAGCGGACTGTTACGGCAACGTACAGCACTTGGGTGCGGTGTTTCTCGACCCGTTGCTGGCCCAGGCCGGCAAAAAAGTCATCGTCCAGGTGGAAAAAATTGTTTCCTCGGAAGAAATCCGCCGCAACCCGGGAAATACCACCCTTGCCTGTGAGTTTGTTGATGCCGTGGTCCTGGCGCCCTACGGCGCCCATCCCATGGCGTCTCAAAACTACTACCGGGTAGATGCAGACTTTCTCAACGAGTATGTGCGGGTGGCCAAGGCCTGTGTCAAAGGTCAGCCTGAGCAGTTTGAGGAATTTGTGGCCAGATACATCGATGCTCCCGCCGGGCTTAGCGAGTACCTGGAGAGGGTTGGCCTGGAAAGACTATTTGCCTTGGGGGAGGGAGCTTAAACATGCAGGCTACAGCAAAGGAATTGGCAGCAATTTTCATAGCCCGGCAAATCAACAATGGTGATTACATATCCCTTGGCACCAATTTGCCTGTTCCGGCTGCGGGGGTACTATTGGCGCAGATAACCCATGCGCCCGATGCCAAAATCAACGTGCTGAGCTATTTCGTCAACCTGGCGGGCATGGACAGTTTCCCGGACTTAGGCCAGATTGCCAACCCCAGTGTGGTGCGGTGGGCAGACGGGGTTATGCCGGTAGAGCAACTGATTTACGGCATCCGGCGCATGGACCTGTGCTTTGCCGGCGGGATCCAGATCGACCGCTACGGAAATACCAATCTGATCGGTATCGGAGATGACCCTCAGAACCTGAAATTCCGCGGTCCGGGCAGCGTAGGTACCGCCACAGTGATGGCCAATTGCCGCAAATTCTTCATCTATACCAACGATCATTCACCCCGCACGTTCGTTCCCAAGTGTGATTTCATTTCCGCTTTTGGTTGGGGGGACGGAGGAGCAGACAGCAGAACCAGGCTGGGACTGCCCGGCGAGGGACCGCGCTTTGTCATAACCCCCAAGGCAATAATGGATTTTGACGAAACCAGCAAGGCTATGCGGTTAAAGCACCTCCTGCCTGGGACCAGTCTGGAGGAGCTGCAGGCAAGCGCGGGCTTTGAACTACTGGTCCCGGACCAACTGCCGGAGATGGAACCCCCCAGCGCGGAAGAGCTCAGTCTGCTGCGCACCAGGGTGGATGCCAAAGGGTACCTGCGGCAGACCTAAGGCAGATTTCCATACCAGCTTCGGATGCAAGCATGAAAAACGCTAGTCATGGGTCGGCAGGGGCAGTCGGGTGAATGTGTCATGGGGACGCGTACACTGACAGTAACTTTAGAGAGTGTGTGTCAGGGGGACGGGTACACTGACACTAGCTTAACCGAGTGGGAAGAGGGACTGCAGTCAGTGAAACGGTAAGAAAGGTTGGGCTGTCAATGTACCTGTCCCCCTGACACTATTTGACCCGTGCTTTGACAAATCCGCCGCCAGCCGGGGTCCCCGCGAAATCTTTGCCCCAAATTGTGCTAGACGATTTCGTGGGGTGGACGAGGGGATTCCTTGGCTGACGGTCAGCACGGCGGCTTGGACTACCAGAACCGGGAAAAATTTTGCTCCGGAAACATTCAGCCTCCCTGAAGCAGCTAAATCTTTCGGGTAACGTTTTTCATAATAGTTGATGCTGCCACAGGTTCATTGGTGTGTCAGGGGGACGGGTACACTGACACTAGCTTAACCGAGTGGGAAGAGGGACTGCAGTCAGTGAAACGGTGAGAAAGGTTGGGCTGTCAATGTACCTGTCCCCCTGACACTAAGAAATTCTGTGGAAGAGTAGTTGCTAACTGGATAGAGAAAGGAGTGGTTTGAGGATGGTGGACGCCAGTAAGGATTTAGAGGAAGCTTTACATGAGTGGTACCTAAAGAACGGCGTGGACCACTACCCTGTGGTGTCGACCAGCGGCGGCCTGCCTGTAAAGGCCCTGTATACCCCGCTGGAAACGGCAGGAACAGAATATATTGAGAAAATCGGCCTTCCGGGCGAGTACCCCTTTACCAGGGGAGTATACCCGCTGATGTACCGCAGCAAGGTTTGGACCATGCGCCAGTACTCGGGCTATGCCACGGCCAAGGAAAGCAACGAACGCAACAAATTCCTTTATCAGCAGGGAGTGACCGGGTTAAGTGTGGCTTTCGATTTGCCCAGCCAGATGGGGTACGACTCAGACGACCCGGAAATCGTGGATGAGGTCGGCAGGGTCGGAGTAGCTATCGATACCCTGGCCGACATGGAATTATTGTTTAAAGACATACCCCTGGATCAGATCAGCACATCATTTACCATCAACGCCATCACCCCGATAATCCTGGCCATGTATATCGCGGTGGGCGAGAAGCAGGGGATTCCCCGGGCCAAGCTTACCGGAACGGTGCAGAACGATATCCTGAAAGAGTACTTTTCCCGCGGAGCATTTATCTTCCCGCCCCGCCCAGCCCTGCGCATGATAGCGGACACATTTAGTTTTTGCAGCCAGGAGATGCCCAAGTTTGTGCCGGTCAGCGTTTGCGGCTATCACATCCGGGAAACCGGAGCGGACGCGGTGCAGGAGATCGCTTACGCCTTTCTCAACGCCATGGCTTACATAGATGAGGCCCTGGCCAGGGGGCTGAACATTGATGACTTTGCGTCGAGGATCAGCTTTAACTTTGCCGCCCACATGAACCTGTTTGAAGAGGTTGCCAAATTCCGGGCTGCCAGGCGCATCTGGGCCAGGCTCTTGCGCGAACACTATCAGGCCAAAAACCCCAAGTCGTGGAAGATGCTGTTCTTTGCCGGCACGGGCGGCAGCACCTATACCGCGCAGCAACCGGAGAACAATATCGTGCGCGGCACGATTGAAACCTTGGCCATAGTATTAGGCGGCGGACAGGCGCTTACTGTAAATACCAAAGACGAAGGTCATGCCATCCCCTCGGCAAAGGCAACCCTTACCGCCTTGCGCACGCAGCAGCTTGTGGCCCTGGAGTCCGGGGTGACGGACACAGTCGACCCTCTGGGCGGGTCCTATTACATTGAGAGCCTGACTGATGGAATGGAAGCAAGCATTCTG
>JAJYNB010000145.1 GCA_021786555.1 Bacillota bacterium
TTGGATGGCCTGGGTGGACATGTCGTTTTCCCACCAGCAGCCGCCCAGAAAACTCATGGGAAAGGTGATGAACAACCCTGCAAAAGCGGCCTGGAGCACATTTTTGGCTGTTGAACTGATGGCGACCCCGAAGGAAACACAAACCAGGGAAACCACCAGGAAAAGCAGGTACATGTTTAAGACGGAGTCCCCCAGGTAAATGCCCATAAAAAGCCTGAGCACGATAAAAATCACAGTGACCTGAAGCACCGAAATCAGGAGGAATCCTAGAATATTCTGGAACATGTAGCTCTTAAGGCTTACCGGGGCGGCGATAGTCCGGTAGAAGGTTTTGTTCTCTTTATCGGTAAGGATCAGAGTGGTGTACACCACCGTGGTAAAGAGCATGAACATCAGGAACATGCCAAGGGTGGTATAGGATTTGTGCCGGTCAATTTCAGCGATGACCTGGTAATCCAAGCCGATAGCGGGACTGATATACTGCCGCATGGCTTGGTAAAACTTGCCCTCATCTCCCGCAGCGGCTGAAGCTATGCGCTGCGAGGAACTGAGGTAACCCTCGAGATATTTTTGCACGGGCAGTGTTGTTAGGGAGTCTTGGAGGTAATATGCCTTTGGTTCCGGAGCACTCCCTTGGATGAGGCTTGAGGTATAACCTTTGTCAAGCACGAGGATATAGTCATACACGGAGTTAATCACATCAGCCTGGATTTTACTTTGGCCATAATCTTTAAGTTCAACAACCGATGCCCTGGCGGCTAAATTATCGGCAAGCATGGTGGTATAAGCGGTTTTATCCAAATCCAGAATGCCAATCTTTACGGGCCTTTTGTCGGCGTTGATATTCAGGGAAAGCGGAATCAGGAAAAGCGCGGGCAGTACCAGGATTAAGAGAAATTGAACCTTGTTTTTCAGGATGCGCTTGATGTTGTTGGCCAATATGGTCATGCCGGTTTCCTCCTTCCCAGGAAAAGCGTTAAAGAAGCTAAAGCAATGGCGCCGATGGCCAGGGAAAACAGAGAGGATTGAATCCTGGACGCGGGACCGTTGAAAATACTGTCGGTCAAGGCCAGATAGCCATAGTAGTGGGGACTGATCAGGTCAATCCACTCAAAAAAGACGTTGCCGTACTGAATCGAAGTGGCTACAGCCGCGTTACCCAAAAGTATGTTAAGGCAGACAATTAGGAGGATACTGAGGCCGGTTCTTTTGACCAGGTAACCGATAATCATGCCGATGGCTGTGGCGATCCCGGAAAACAGAAGGAAAGTGAGGAGGATGACTGCGGGGCTACCCTGCCAGTTAGAACCGAAGGCGTAGCGGGTTACGAGAATTATCAGTAGTGTAAAGGCAAACAGGGAGAGCGAGTTGCCCAGTAACTGCCCGCCGGCAGAGGCAAATCTGTTGATGGGAGAGACATCAAACCTGAGAAGGGTTTTCTTTTGGCGGTTGTTGATCACGGACAGGGTGCCCAGCATAGCTCCGTAAAACAGAATGAGCAGCATGTTGAGATAGGTCCACTTGTCAAAGCCGTTGGGCGCTTTTCCCGTGGCAGAGATTGCAATCTGGTCGATTGCAGGAGAGGTTGGATTCAATTCGACATCCCCGCCGATTCCCCTGACAGCGGAGGAGGCGTTGACATTATTGATAAAGCCCTCCACCAGAAGCTGTGATGCGGATAAGCTTTTAGCGCCGTAGACTTCAATCTTTGTCTTCTCCCCTTGGAGGAAACTCTCGGAAAAGCCGGGCCTGACATAGATAAAGGCTTCAGCCTTACCGTCCTTTACTTGCTTCATCCCGGCCTCGTAGGAGGGAGCAGCCTTAATCTCAAACGCCGCCTGGGTTTCCTTGGAGGTAAGAAAGCTGTCAAACTGCTTCGCCAACTGGCCGCTGTCGGCGTCGTAATAAGCTACGGCGGCCTTTTGGCTGTTGGTAATCCGGTCGCTGTTGAGGGTGGCCGAGCCGGTAATCGCAATAGTGAGGAGCGGCGCCGCAAGCAAGAGCAGGATGAACTTCCAATCCCGGATGTTTTTGAGGAAGGTATAATAGGCAATGTGCAAATAGCTCATATCTAAGTTTACCCCCCTTAATCCCTGAGGGTTCTGCCTGTCAGGGTGAGAAACACCCCTTCCAGGGTGGGCTTTTCCACGTTCAGGGAGAGGATTTCACTCCCGGTTTCCGCCACGCAGTCGATTATCCTGCCCAGGCTCTTGCTGCGCTTTTTGGAGATCACGGTCAGTTCGCTGCCGTTGACATAGGAGTCTTTTACTCCCTGCAGCTGCTTGATGTTGTCAACCAGGGTGAAGTTTAAAGAGGAAAGCTCCATGACTATCCTTTCATCCACGGTCACCATGGCCTTTAGTTCTTCTTTTGTGCCCTTGGCGATAACCCGTCCGTGGTCCATGATTACTATCTGGCTGCAGAGTTCCTCCACCTCTTCCATGTAGTGGGAAGTGTAGATGATGGTTGAGCCCATTTCGTTGAGCTGTCTAATGGACTGGAGGATGTGGTTGCGGGACTGGGGGTCAATACCTACAGTTGGTTCATCCATGATAATGAGCTTGGGCCGGTGCACAATGGCACAGGCGATGTTCAGCCTTCTCTTCATGCCGCCGGAAAACTTTTTGGGGTACTGCTTGCGCTTGTCGAGTAAACCGGTAAATTCCAAGGCCTCTGAGACCCGCTCCTTCAGAAGGGAGCGGCTCAACCCATAGAGCTTGCCGAAATAGCAGAGGTTTTCCTCGGCGGTCAGGTCTTCGAAGATGGCCAGGTCCTGGGGCACTATGCCCAATTCCCGCTTGATCGCAAGCTCGCTGTCCTTAAAGTTCTTGCCGAAGATTTTGATTTCGCCGCTGTCCGCCTTGCTGAGCCCTGTGATGGCGTTGATGGTGGTGGTCTTACCGGCGCCGTTAGGACCGAGCAGTCCGAAAATCTCCCCCTCGGCGATGGAGAGATTGACGTTGTCTACTGCCAGCACGTCTTTGTAGCGCTTTACCAGGTTGCTTACTTCAACCAACATGAGAAAGCCTCCTTATCCTAAACCGAAACAAATTGTTCTACTGGATTTAGGATAAATCAAATGAGGCTTTCCCTGTAGTGAGCAGAAGAACAAAAGCCGCATGAAAATGTCACCTGCATCATGCCAGCCAAACTCCTTGGCGGCAGAAGGATTTCGGGGTATCATAGCGTTAATGAATTTCTTCCCAGGCAAACAAGGAGATAAAATGCTGGAACCGATTGAAGAGATAATAGAGCAGCTGGCCAGGGCCAGGGTCAATGAACAGGCCGTAAACATCGAACGGACCTATTTCTACAAGACGGACAAGAAGGTGAACCCGCGGCAGGAAAACCCCTTCAAAGTGTTTCCGGGACGTATCCCAATCCTGGTCTCGGCTCCCCACGCGGTGCGTCACGTACGGGACAGAAAGATCAAGAAGTCGGATGAATTTACCGGCTCCATCGCTTATCTTCTCAACCAGCTTACAGGCTGTTACTCGCTGGCGGTCTCAAAGCTTTACGGCGGTGACCCCAACGCGGACAGCCCCTGTATCTACAAAGAGCTTCTCGCCTCGCTCTGCCGGGAGCATAAGATCGCCCTGGTCCTGGACCTGCATGGCGCCGCCAGGGAACACGATTTTGATATCGACATCGGCAGCAGGGAGGGAAAATCCCTGCTGGGCCAAAGCAAGGTGCTGACCTTGCTGACGGAGAACCTCACCTCCGCCGGACTGAAGAACATTTCCCAGAACTATTTCCCGGCAAAAGGGATAAACACTATTACCCACTTCACCAGCCGGGAATTGGGTATACCGGCCCTGCAGCTGGAAATAAACCGCAAATACCGGGTGCCCGGTCAAAACCCGCAGGATTTTACCAGGCTCCTAGCGGGTCTGGCACGTTTCATTACGCTGGTCGGCGGTTAGCAACCAGGGAAGAAACGGTGAACTTTCCGAGTGCTGAATGAAGTGGGGTATGATGTTTATACCCTGCCCCGAGTTTTTCATATTTGGTACCACATTTTCTGGGAGAAGTAAAAGAGGCTAGGCCAATCCATTACGGCTTAACCTCTTTTGACTTCTTGCTGCATTCGGGTGAGATTCTTCCAGGGGAAGGTCCGTAGACAAAATAAGCGGTAAGACAACAAAGTATTTCCTTAAGTTGGAAACAAATGTTCGGTAAAATAATAGGTGGAGGGGAGCTGAATCGGTCCCGAAAGGAGGCGATTTGGTGGGAAACTTCTCTTGGCTTATCGCATGGATCCAAAGAGCTGTAGAAGAATATGGACCCATCCTGGTAGCATTGAATGCTGCCTTGTACCTTTGCACTAAGATCTTCGACCTGTTCACAGGAAGGAAATCTGGTCTGGGGCGAGACCGAGAGTGACTCCAACGGAGTCGTAGTTTCCTTTAGACAGCTCTCCTCCACCCTATATTATGGCCGGAATTGGGTTTAAAGAATGCAACACGGAGGCCTTTTCTTCTGCAAATACAAGTAAACCACTGACTAAGCGGTCAGTGGTTTACTATATCCGAAGGTATTCGAGCCAAAGGAAACGACAGGATTTTTCCTTTATATGGAAAAAGTGTTCGATATAATTTGGGTGGAGGGGAGCTGAATCAGATCCTAAAAAGGAGTGGTTCGGTGGTAAACCTTGCTTGGCTTCTCGCATGGGTCAAACAACTTGCATCGGAATATGGACCCATCCTGGTAGCGTTAAACGCAGCCTTGTCCCTTTACAGCAAAATTCGCTCCTTAGTCGCAGAAGGGGAATCTAGCAAGGGGCGAGACTAAGAACCGATCCAGTTTCTGGCTCGGACGGTCCCAGCTTAAACAGCCTCCCCTCCACCTATAGTATACCCGGCTGCGTACAGAGAAAATGAGCGACCGGGATTTTTTTGTTTTCGAGGCAGCCATGGGTGTAGCCGGTCTTTTATCTTGATAATTTTAGGAATTACTCCTCGTAGGGCACGAGGTTTGGCTTGATTTTCCTTACTCCGCCCCGGGGATTTTCTACATCACCTTTAAACCGGGGAATCAGATGAACGTGCAGGTGCATTACAGTCTGCCCAGCGGTCTGCCCTACGTTAATACCCACATTAAAGCCGTCCGGTTTGAGTTCGGTTTCGAGCATAGTCTTTGTGCGGTGAAGCAGGTCGTAGATGGCGCTAATCTCTTCACGGGTTGCGTCAAAGAAGTCGGCAAAGTGTCTGCGAGGAATGATAAGAACGTGGCCTTTATTTACCGGAAACTTGTCGTAGATGGCAACCGCCAGTGTGTTCTCCGCAAGTAATTTAGCCGTAGGAATGTCACAAAAAATGCAGCTCATGGCGTTTCCTCTTTTCTTATCCAGTTGTACCTCCATTCAGTTTAAGACAGTGGGGCTGATAATGGTAGGGGGTAAAGCTGGATACGATCCTGCCTAGGAAGAATTCTATGATATTTGTTGATTAGCGCTTGTTTCTGGCGTAAAAGGAGGAAACCACAAGTTTTTTGGCGAAAGTAATTTTAATTAGTGAAATTTGCCAATACTCCAAGGTTTTGGCGGCGGAGCTGTTGCCAGTTATCGGCTAAACAACAAAGGGGCGTTGGTCTAGAGTATCGTTTTAAGCTGATACCGGTGGTTGAGGGGTTGAAATCAGTTGACGGCTACGATCAAACAGAGCGGAAGTCTTGCCAGTGTTGCCGAAGACCTATTTGTGGAGCTGTTCTGCGACACTTTTGGCCCGGACAAATCGCAATATCTTTTTCTCCAGTACCCGTTCACCGACATCTATGGCAACAGGCGCTCGATTGACTTTGCCCTCGAGAGCGAAAGCTTAAAGATCGCGATTGAAATAGATGGGGAAACCTACCACAACCCCAGCAAGGTTTCCGCCAATAAATACTCTGATGACCTCACCAAGCAAAACAGCCTGATATATCAAAATTGGAAGGTGTACCGCTGGGTATATAACCAGCTGAAGCGCCAACCGGAGAAGGTTAAGGACGAGCTGCGGACCTTTGTAGGGGAAATGTCGGTCTTTAGGATGCTGGATGATTTTCTCCCCAAGCAAAAGGGCAAGACCATTGAGCTGAGATGGCATCAACAAGCCGCTTTGTCCAGTCTGCAGAACATGCGTTATCAGGGGGAGAGCATTGCCCTTCTGTATCACGCCACCGGAACCGGAAAAACTGTTACCGCAGTTAGTGACGCGAAAATATTTGGTAAGAGGACCCTGTTTTTGGCCCACACCAAAGAACTGGTTACCCAAGCCCAAAAAACCTTTAATGACATCTGGGATAATGCTGATACAGGCCTTTATGTCGCTGAGCAGAAAGATAAAGATGCCTATGTGGTCTGCGGCAGCATTCAGAGCTACTAAAAATCTTGATGAGTTCAAACCCGATGATTTCGGCTATGTAATCATAGATGAGTGCCACCACGGTACGGCAGATTCGTACCGGAAAATCTTAAGTTACTTCAAACCTGAATTTACCCTGGGACTTACCGCTACCCCTGACCGAGCGGATGGAGAGAACATTCTTGCAGACTTCAAAAATGTGGCCCACAAGCTTGATCTGAAGGCAGCTGTTGAGTTAGGTGAGCTCGTGCCAATCAGGTGCATCAGGGTCAAGACCAATGTCGATCTTTCGACGGTAAGAATCAACGGCATTAAATATTACTCCCAGGACCTGGAAAGCAAGCTCTTTGTGCCTGAGAGAAATAAGATCCTGGTAGAAGCCTACCTGAATTATGTTAAGAACAAGAAAACAGTGGTTTTCTGTGCCTCAGTCCGGCACGCCAATGAAATAGCAACATTGTTAAAACAGAATGGTGTTAGGTCCGAGGCGGTATCCGGTTCAATGAAGTCCGCAGACCGGTCGCGCATACTTGAGCAGTATGAAAATGGGGAAATCAACGTTTTGTGTGCCTGCGATCTGTTAAATGAAGGCTGGGACAGTCCTAAAACCGAAGTCTTGTTTATGGCCAGGCCCACTCTATCCAAAACCCTTTACCTTCAGCAGCTTGGCAGAGGGATGCGCAAGTCAGAGGGCAAGGAATACCTGATGGTCTTTGACTTCATTGATAACGCCAATATGTTTAACCAGCCATACTCGCTGCACAGGATCTTTAACCTCAAAGAATACAGGGCGGGAGAATACGTTGTAGCTTCACAGAAACAGTTTGAGTTGGACAGGGATCTCATTGCCAAAGGGGAAAAACCCTCTGTTCTGCTGGACTTTCCGGTAGACGTGGCAGACTACGAGCTGATTGACCTGTTTAACTGGCAGGCCGAAGTAAAGGGGATGATATCCCAGCTAGAATTCGTCAGGATGGTTGATGTTCAGACGGAGACCATTGAAAGGTATATCCGGGAAGGGAAAATTGCCCCTGATCTCGAGGTCCCGTTCGGTGACAGGAGGAGCTTCAAGTATTTCAAGGAAGCAACCGTGGAGAAGTATGCTAAGCAGTATGGCTGGGACATCATTACCCCAGCCAATATGAAAGACAAGTTTATGGCCATGGTCAAAACCATGGATATGAGTTTTTCCTACAAGCCGGTACTGCTGAAGGCTATGCTTAAGCACATGGACGAAAACGGTAGGGTGCTGGTCAAGGATATTGTGACTTACTTTATAGATTTTTACGAAGCGAGAAAGGCAAAAGGTCTAGTGGTTGAGAAAAAGCAGAGTCTTTTCTGCAAGGATGGGTATTCGGAAAAAGATGTTGGAGGACTTATTTTTAGGAATCCCTTTAAGCGGTTCGAGGATATGCGTTTTATGAGCAGGTGTAGAGATATTGAGTACGTTGAGTTCAACAGGCATATTTTGAAGTGGCTGTCGAAAGGGGAAATAGATTGGATCGTAACGCATTGCGACGATAAATTGAAGGAGTACTACGGGATACGCTTGTTGAATGCTTGATGTACGAAGTGACAGTGAAACTATTTTTGTTGGGAGTCTCAGTCTCCTGAGTGATGGTTGAGAGACGGTACCTAAAGTGTCTCTTGGGTCCTGGCTTATTCTTAGGGTCGCCAAGCCTGGCCTGTATGACACATTTCTGGATACCTAACCCATTGTGTGCCTCTGACTATCGCTAAAGTTCAATAACCTAATTGACTTGAAAAATGGTAGATCTTCCACATATGTGTGAAAAATTCTATCTACCCTTGCTTGTTCTTTCACAACTCTCAAGTGAGAAAAATATGAGCTTTGTTTCACTGGCAGTCCCAGAGCAGAACTACTGAAGAATCTGTCACGGGACAAAGATACATAAACCAACCTGTAAACGGTGGGAATGTACTGTTCTTTGTCAGAGAATACAAAAAGGAGGCAAGCTTGGCCTCCCCGTTTACCTGTATTGGTTTTGCCGATTTTCAAAGTCACTACGGTTCGGCCCCGATAAGTATTGTCTGGAAGATGAGAGAGCCATTGCCGGGGTTTGTCATGAAGAAAACTGTAAAGGTTTGATCATGTTTGAAGGACACATGGTTAATCAGACTTATGCCCTATCTTCTTACTCCCCTTTGAAGGTTTGGTAAGGCCCGCAATGGGTTCAATTATCAAATCTCTTTTCCCTGGCTTTAATCCTCTGGCCGCCTGCGGATTCACCAAAAAAGGTTTCCCATAGCTGGCCCTGGATCATTACCAATAGCCCCTAGGACGCGCATTTACTGATTACAGGGAATTCAACGGCTGTGTCGAATACGGGTATGTAATTGGCTGAATTGTGCTCGTTCACTGGAGGTGTGTAAGATGGCTGTCATGATTCCGGGAGGCTGACTTTGTGATCGTTCACCCATCCTTAGGCTATGCGGTGGTCGAAGTCAAGCAGGGGGAGATAAGCTACCAACAGGGCCAGTGGCATGAATTCAAGGATGGGAAATACCATCCCCTGGCTAAGGACCCGGTGGAACAGGCCCAGACCGCCATGTTCAGCATCCTAAAAGCTTACAAGCATGAGACCAGGGGGAAGGACTTCCCCCTGGGAATTCGCTTTGCCCTTTGTTTTCCCGAGTGTGCCAAGCTTTCAGGCACCCTGCCCCAGAGCCTGAAGCCAGACGGCGTCTGGACATTCCCTGATTTGGATCACCTTGAGGTAATGATCCAGGGACTTTTTGCCGGCCAGGAGAAAAGAAGCGAGCCTGAGGCCGTTAAGATCCTCCTGGACAAGGTCCTAGCCCCCTCATTTACCTTGTTTGCCACCCTGGAAGACAAGATCTCCATGTACCGCAGTTCTGCCCAGCGAATTCTGACTGAGGAACAGGAGCGCATTTTGG
>JAJYNB010000202.1 GCA_021786555.1 Bacillota bacterium
CCGGGACAAGTAGACCAACTTGTGCCTGCACGAACCAGGCATTAATAGTGTCAAGAAAAAGCCGGGTTAATAAGACTATTATAACTCCAACTGCCAAAGAAAAGCAGCCACCTTTCCTACAATAAAGAAACGCCCTTGATTCTCCAAAGGCGCTCCTGAACTGCTACTCACTTATTTAGTCCATTTATGTACGGCCACATCTGCAGTAAAAATCAGTCCCCGCTCGACCATCTTACTAATCTCAGGCAAAACGGCATTAACCTTATCTGCTGCATCCACACTTTCGATGACCATCGGCAAATCTGCCGAAAGCTCTAACAAACGGGTAGTATGAACCGTTTTTAACTCCCCATAACCTTCCACACCGCGGGTAACGGTAACCCCGGCCAGCCCCGCGTCTTTTAGCTTGAACAAAAGGGCCCGGTACAAGGGCTGGCCCTTATATCGCATACTCTCGCCGACGTAGATTTTGAGGAGTTTAGCTTTAGTAGACATAAGCCCACCCCCTTAATACATTAGCCTATTTGAATTTATATACATTTCCTAATACGTTAATAATTGTTAATTATAAGATATTATACCATTCTCGCCATCCAAATACCAATAGATGCCTCAAGGAGCCCGGTCACGCTACTTCCAAGCGCATATCCCAAAGCTAACAGGTAGCTGCCTTCTTCGATCAGGACAATGGTCCCGTAGGACAACTTGAACACCCAAACTGACTTGAATCTATTGGATAAATATGGATGGCAACTTTCAGGTATTAATTTAAGACTGCAAGTCTATATATGGTAGAGGGTTAAGGGGTTGAGTGGATAGCAGCTGCCTGTGGCGGGTAGGAGATAAGGTTAACCTGGGTTGTTGTTAGAGCGGTTGACAAACTCCTCGCCCCTGTTCTATGATATATTTACAAATTCATAATTGACGATGGGGCTCGTCTTCAGACGAAACTGTTTTGCGACATGTTTGCCTTGCGGCTAATGGCTCCTACCTCTAAACGGGGTAGGAGCTTTATTTTTTTATAAAAAAATTCTTCGGGGGTGGCCTTTGTATGGACCTGACCTTTTGGATTGCAACCCAGTGGATACTTCTAGCCCTGGTGGCGAGCCTGCTGTCAATCCGGTTGGGCATTTCCGTAGCCCTAATGGAAATCGCGGTTGGTGTCGTCGGAGGAAACCTGCTCCACATTGAAATCACAAGCTGGGTTAATTTCTTGGCCAGCTTCGGCGCAGTAATATTGACTTTCTTGGCTGGCGCGGAAATCGACCCCCAAGGCCTGCGGGAAAACCTCAAACAAAGCCTTGTTATCGGCTTTTTGTCATTCCTGCTCCCCTGTTTACTGGGCATGGCCACGGCTTATTACTTTCTCGGCTGGAACTGGAATGCCGCAAAAATTACAGGTATAGCGCTCTCAACAACTTCAGTTGCCGTAGTCTACGCAGTTATGGTAGAAACAGGGCTATCCTCTACGCGCTTTGGGCAGGCAATCCTGGCCGCCTGCTTTGTCACAGACTTGGGGACAGTAGTCGCACTAGGGTTGCTCTTTACCGGCTTCTCTTTAAAACTCTTGATTTTTGCCGCTGTTCTTGTCTTGGCAGTCCTTCTCGGAACGCCTATTGCCTCCCGGATTTTCAAACTCTGCAGCGGCAAGGTCAGCGAACCCGAAATCAAATTTGTGTTCCTGATTTTATTAGCCCTAGCTTATCTGGCAGTTTACTCAGGCAGCGAAGCTGTGCTGCCCGCCTATATCATTGGCATGGCAATGGCGGGGTTCTTTATCCAGTACAGGGAAACCTTGCACAAAATGCGGGCCATTGCCTTTGTGGCCTTTACTCCTTTTTACTTCATCAAGGCCGGGGCACTGGTTTCAATCAACGCACTTGGTACTGGGTTGGGCTTGATCCTGTTGCTGTTAACCGTCAAAGTAGCCGCTAAATTCATCGGTGTACTCCCTACCACATGGCTCTTCAGATACTCTAAGCGCGATGGAATCTATACTACCTTGCTCATGAGTACGGGCCTGACATTTGGTACCATCTCAGCTCTGTACGGCCTAACCAATAAATACATCACCGACGCTCAATACAGTGTCATCGTAACCGTAGTTATCCTGAGTGCGGTTGTTCCCACTATGATCGCCCAAAAATACTTCTTCCCGGTGCCGGAGACCCAGGATACCCCGCAAATCGAGGCTCCCATGCAGACAAGTAATGAAAGCGCAACAGCTTACAGTAAAGGAGGAGTTTAAGTGGATATCCGTAAGATACTGGTGGGGTTTGACGGTTCGGAAAGCAGCCAAAAAGCTCTGCGCGCTGCTGTTGACCTGGCAGTGAAGCTTAAGGCCAAGGTGATCACCCTGACCGTGATTCATTTGCCCGACTTCAGCCCAAGCCTGGCCGAAGTTGCAGAGCCGCAAAGTACTACCTGAAACAAAAATCATAACTCCTATTTGGTTTGTAACCGGTATAAAGGCTGGTCTTGCGTAAAGCCAAACCTTGCCTACTATCTCGATCACATAGTTTCTGCCGTACTCCACACGCTCCCGCCAGCTCATCGCCGGTTCGCTGACAGTTGGCGTGGAATAACACTCCGGCTCCTGAACCATGGGCAGGTCAATTGTGGTTCCACTGGAGCAGCAGGCCTCCCCGCCGCCAAGTATAATTTGTTCACCTGAAGGTCCCGAGTCCTCTTCCGCGCAGCTGGTTTCTGCCGCCGCCCGTTTGGCGTGGGAACTGATTTCATAAACATAGTCTTCTACCAGGTGTTCGAGCTTCAGCCTGCCGATGACCAACCCGCCCACAATAGCCACCACCAAGCCGCTGCCAATGTAAATCAAAGCTATCTTCCAGCCAAACATCACCCACAACAGGCCCAGAGCCACCTCATTAACCATGGGACTGGAAATCAGGAAAGAAAAGGTCGCACCCAGAGGGACGCCCGCTTCGACAAAGCCGATGAATACGGGCACAGCAGAACAGGAGCAAAAAGGAGTGACTATCCCCATCAATGCCGCCACGATGTTGCTGATAAATTCCCGTTTGTGGCTGAGAATTTTTCTGGTTTTTTCCGGCGGAAAGAAGCTCCTGATTATAGCAACGGCAAAGATAATTACCGACAAAAGCATAAGGATCTTCACCGAGTCGTAGATAAAAAAGTTGAGAGCGGAACCCAAGTGTGATTGCGGGGAAAGCCCCAGCAATTGATACACCAGATAATCAACAAAGGCTTGCCACATTTATCTATCCCCCCCGTTTTTGGTTCACACAGACCGTTGCTGCCTTGTAAAAGGCTTCAGGCGTCAGTCCAACATTGTTACCACTCGTCATAGCATTATATTTAAATTTATTTATATGAGTTCGGTCTCATTCTACCCCCCACAGGTATTAGCCGTCAAGTGGTCACCGAAAAATTTACCATCTTGTCAGCTTGGAAGTAGCCAGACTCAAACGAAAACTCAACAAAAAAAAGTAGCTGTTCCCTAATAGGGGCTACTTTGTGTACGGACTCTTTGACCGGCTGGAATCCAACTGTTCCGGCTTACTACTGTGCTGCTGAACGTAGATCCCTGCCGCTTACTCGAATGGATCCGTTAGGTGCTTAATCAGTTCTTCGCTTTCTTTCAGTTGTTTAGCTAAAACTTCCCTCACCAAGCCTAAAACGTTCAGTACTTCCGGATATTTGATTCTGTACATGACTTTCAGCCCTACTTTTGTGGACGTGATAATGTTTTGCTTGCGCAGAATCGCCAGGTGTTGAGAAATATTGGACTGTTCCAGGTCCAATTTCTCAATAAATTCACACACGCACACTTCTCCAAAAGCAAGCTTTTCCAAAATACGGAGCCGTGTCGGGTGGGCCAGAGCCTTAAAAAATTCTGTTTCCAGAACAATAATTTCGCCTTTCATCATTATCCCCTCTACCCCAAAGTCAATAGCTTCTTGCCTTATTCTAATATTATAATCTTTTTTAGCTGAATTCAACCATGACTTTTTGCTCATCTATTATGGTGGAATGTGACTACTTCGTTGCCCTTGGCCCTGCCCTGGGCATTTTATTAATGTAGGATTGCCTAAAATGGCCGCCGAGTTTCAGAACATGCTTTTATCTACATAAGGGTTTATAGCAGGTTTGGCTACGGAGTGAAATATGCTGCTCCGGGCAGTTGCTTTTGGGTAGTCTCCAAGTTGATAGGTCGGCACCGCTTATGATTTATCTGGCCGGAGGTAGTACGGACCTACCTTGGACTCAAATTATTTGGAGATATCACCAGCCAGAACGTATTTTCAACGCTCTGGCTTTTGGTTTATCTATTTGAGTTGACTACTATTTGTTAAACTATAAAAAAATGCACCTGAAATGAGTTAAAATGATGCTAATAAGCTCTTGACACCGTACCTAACTACAGACTTTATACTAGTCATGGGAGTTGAGCAAATGAAAGGACTGACTATGAGTCAATTAGCAAAAAACGCTGGCGTAAATATCGAGACGATTAGGTATTACGAAAGATTAGGTTTGATTTCGGAACCGCCGCGTACAGAGTCCGGTTATCGAAGCTTTCCTCCTGAAGTAGTTCAACGAATTAAGTTTATCAAACGTTCTCAGGATTTAGGTTTTACTCTTGCGGAAATTAACAAACTTATTACTATGACTGAAAGCGAAAGTTTTGGTTGTCGGGAAGTTCGCGAATTCGCGTCTCAAAAAATACTTGAAATAGAGTTAAAAATCCATGACCTGCAAAACATCAAAAACGTCCTACAAGATTTAGCGAGCAAGTGTTCTGAGGAAGGAGCAACAAATACTTGTCCTATCATCGAAAAGTTACAAGAATGAAGCTTGCATGCAAGGAGTGTTTGCTATGATTGAACTACCCTCAAACTTTAATGCAGTTCCGGCTTGCCCTGTCTGTAATGGAATGGGGCAGAAAGTACGTAAGGTTACGGTTGAACACCAGGTTAAACCCGGTGTGCTAATCAAAGGAGAACAATTCTTCTTGTGCAGAACTCCTGAGTGTGAAGTTGCCTATTATATACAGGACCATCCAGTGACTATCAGTCAAGGCCAACTGGTTAACAAACTTTGGTTTAAAAAGAACGTCCCTCCCCCTGTTCCTGTTTGTTATTGTGCCAATGTCACAGAGGAGGAGATCCTGCATCATGTAGTAGTGGCCCAGTGTTGCTCAACCCTGGAAGATATAAAGCGGCATACGGGAGCCAACACCGGGTGTGAATGTCTGACGAAAAATCCTGCCGGTGGCTGATGTTCATCCGTAGTGCAATCGGTGATTGCCAAAGGTCTTGCTATGGGGCAGTAGTTTTTAGCCAGAGCAGTGTTTCAATAATTTAAGGAGCTGTCCCAGAAGTAAAATCTGGGGCAGCCCCTTAAATTAACTGAAACCAACATAGTACCCATCCTCAGGTTTTCAATTTGCCTTATAATACTGCTCATAGCTATTATAACATAATTTTCCAAAGGTCTAACATGATTATCTTACTGAAACATGCCTTGGCCATGCGGGCAGCTGCCCGTAGGGCCACCCCATGACCGCCGCGGCCGGCGCGGCCGCCTTCTCCCTAATCGCCTCATCGACAGCCTGAGCAACTTCAGGTGGTTTCAGCCAAGTGGTAGCCGCATTATCCAGATAGATCATCTTTTCTCTTCCTCCTGAGTTGGCATTTTCCTTTCCCGGACAGGTTATCCCTGCTTAGCCAGTTCCGTGGTGATAATCTCCGTGAGTTTTGCTTTGGACGGGACCATGCCCGCGGTTTTGACCTGGCCGTTGATCACAAGTGCCGGTGTAGACATCACTCCGAAGGAGACTATTTGCTTAAAATCTGTGACAAGTTCCCAGCTGCAATTGTTTCTTTCCAGCCCTTGACAAATCCGCAGCATTGTATCAGTATATTATTATATTAGCAAAGGAGGATGATACATATGAAAGGCCTGGTTCGGCATTTTTCACCGGCCTGGTTTGCGGCGGTCATGGGCACCGGCGGATTTGCCAATGTCCTCTACCAATGGGGTGCCCGCCTGTCAGCCTTGCGCTGGCTGGCTGTGGGTTTGGTATGGCTTAATCTGCTCATGTTTATCCTGCTGCTCATTCCCTGGACAATGCGCTGGTTTACCCATTTTGACCGGCTTAAAGAGGATTTGCACCACCCGGTCATGGGCAACTTTTTTGTTACCATGCCCGTCGGTGTAATAATAATTGGCACTAATGCCACTCTCATGGGAGGTGCATTTCTCGGAAAGCCGCTGGTTTTTCTGATCAGTCTGGTTGCTTGGCTGGTCGGAGCGGCCGGCGCCCTTGTTTTTGGTGTATACGGCAGCTTCGTCATGATGCGGGCAGAGCAGACCCCGGCCCAGATGATGAACTTTTCCTGGTTGATCTCACCGGTGGCCAGTATTGTTGTGCCCCTGATCGGCAACCCACTGGTATCTATGCTTAAAGTATCAGACCCATTCCTGGCCAAAACCGTTCTGCTCATCAATCTAAGTTTCTTCGGCCTGGGATTCCTCCTTTTCCTGTTTATTGGAGGTATCATCTTCACCCGCCTGGCCCAACACCCCCTTCCCCCAGCTCCCATGGCGCCCACTTTTTGGATTACTTTGGGACCCATTGGCGTCGGGACGGTAAGCTTGATGGGGTTAGCTGACTCAATGCAGTCACAGGGAATGTTGGGTGCGGTGGATACTGTGTACCTTTTTGCCACAGCCCTGTGGGGACTGGGACTATGGGCCATTGGGGTAGCTATCCTTATCACCGGGCAATACTACAAGCATAACGGCATACCTTTTTCCCTGTCCTGGTGGGCATTTATTTTCCCCTTAGCTGCTTACAGCCTGGCCAGCCTCAAAGTAGCAGCCTATTTCACCTCGCCTTTGGCCACCTGGTATGCCGGCCTCGTAGCCGCCCTATTGGCGGTGCTTTGGACTATTTCTTTCGTGCGCACACTAACCGGCAGCTTGAATGGGGGTCTTTTCCAACCCCCTCAACAACCTCGCCCTGCTGCTTAGGGTAAAAGCTCAGCCGCACTTTTCCGGTATGGTGTTTTACCAACCTTTTTGTGTGTAATATAACAAGGGGCCGCCTTTCGGTGGCCCCTTTACTATTCGTCAAACATCACTTAAGACTGCAAAGGCTGACCCTCCCGGTCGAAATACTTCTTGCCCCAGCCCAGGGCAACGTTGACCAGGCCGATCATCACCGGCACTTCAATCAAGGGACCGATGACGGCGGCGAAGGCCTGACCGGACTGAATGCCAAATACTGCAACGGCTACGGCAATGGCCAGTTCGAAGTTATTGCTGGCAGCTGTAAAGGAAAGGCTGGTCGTCTGGGCGTAATTGATGCCCAGCTTCTTGCTCATAAAGAAAGAGACAGTAAACATTAAAAGAAAATAAATGACCAGGGGGATGGCGATGCGGACCACATCCAGGGGCAGCTTGACTATGTAATTGCCCTTAAAGGAAAACATAATAACAATGGTAAACAATAAAGCAATTAGGGCTAAGGGGCTGATTTTCGGCACAAAGGTCTTTTCGTACCACTCTTTGCCTTTGGCGGGCTCAAGAATCAATCTTGTTAACATCCCGGCAAGAAAGGGGATGCCCAGGTAAATCCCCACACTGATGGCAACGTCTTTGATGGACACATGCACTTGCAAACCCTGAAGCCCAAACACACCCGGCAGGACCGTAATGAAGATATAGGCATAAACAGAATAAAACACGACTTGGAAAACCGAGTTAAAGGCTACCAGAGCCGCCGCATACTCGGAATCTCCCTTAGCCAGGCTGTTCCACACAATGACCATGGCTATGCAGCGGGCCAGGCCGATCATAATCAACCCTGCCATGTACTCGGGTTTATCACGCAAGAAGATAATAGCAAGCAGGAACATCAGAATCGGGCCCACAATCCAGTTTTGCACCAGGGATAGGCCCAACACTTTGGTATTCATAAATACCTTGCCTAACTCCCGGTAGTTGACCTTGGCCAGAGGTGGGTACATCATGACGATCAGACCGATGGCAATGGGAACTGAAGTGGTTCCAACTGACAATGTGTTCAAAAGTCGCGCAATTCCCGGTACAAAGTAGCCCAGGCCGATACCAACAGCCATGGCCAAAAAAATCCACAAGGTTAAAAACCTGTCCAGAAAGCCTAGTCTAGCTTGTTTTTGGGCCACTATCTTTTCCCTCCTTTACTTCTATACCACCGGTCAGTTGCCGGCATAATTCAGTGCTGGTTCTAATCGTCGCGGGCGGCGCCCTAAATAGTTTCTGTCTGATAGGTTCGGCATAGTTTTTGAGCACATCCAAGTCCTCATCGCCAAAGACTTCGGCAAAAACATTTTCATTAAGCGAGTAGTAGATCCACTTGCCTTCCCGGCAGTCTTTGACCAGTCCAGCCTGTTTGAGAATCTTTAGATGGTGGGAAATCGCAGGTTGGGACATGCGCAGTCTCTCGATAATTTCACAGACGCACATTTCTTTTCCAGTTAGGCTTTGCAAAATGGTCAACCGCGTAACATCACCCAGCGCCTTATAAAATTCAGCAATTTTGTTCAACTGTTGCTCTCACCTCCCATTAACATATTCTATTTTATTTATATTTATTATATTAGGTGTCGCTCTCTTTTTCAAGACCACTAATCGCAGACATGGATACCGGTACATGTTTGCGCTACTTCTTTGCTGCTTCATCGGTAATAACCTTGGTGATGTCTTTTTGTAATGAACTGATTTCCTTTTTTACTTCAAACACGATGCGAGCTATAGTCTTGGCAATCTTATTTCCCGTTTACCTGTTTAGTACCTTCTTCACTCGCAGCGCCCTTGAACTCTCTAATTCCTTTTCCTAAAGAACGACCAACTTCGGGTAGTTTTCCAGGGCCGAAAATGATCAGGACAATCGCTAAAAGGATAGCACCGGTTGTGGGGGTCAGAAAACCAAAAGTATACATTATAACTACCTCCATAGTAATTGATTACAGTTGGTTAGACGGACAAATATTAACTATACACAACTGGCTTTGAGAATTTAGCATAATACGTCAATAAGCATTGGTTTTAGATAAGACTTCAGGCGAAAAAGTCCTCGATTTCTTTGCTTAAACGGTTCTTCCGCGCACATTGTTCACATCTTCCGTCAGGAAATATTCGGTCTAAGGGCATACCGC
>JAJYNB010000209.1 GCA_021786555.1 Bacillota bacterium
ATCCGGGACGCGCACAAGCGAGGGGATAATATTTATGATTTTCGCGGCATCAGTCCGACTTTAGATGAATCGGACCATCTGTTTGGTTTACTCAAATTCAAACTGGGTTTTGGCGGCGAAGCGTGTGAAATGATAGGGGCCTGGGATTACCCGATAAGTCCACTGCTCCACTGGGCCTTTGCATTATATATGAAACGCCGTTAGGGGGTAGCGATGAGTTTTACACTCTACTTAGACCGGCAACAATGGTTAAAACACCTGACTGAAGCGGACTCTTTGTTTCCGGGTTACCTGCCTGTAATTAAGGGGAATGGGTATGGGTTTGGCAACTCTTTTCTAGCTGATGCCATCTCGGAATTGGGCAAAAGGTCCGTTGCGGTCGGCACCTTGGAAGAAGCCAGGCACATCTTCTCAACTCACGACTTTGAGAAAATCCTCATTCTTACTCCGGTCTTATCGGAAATACGCGAGAGCGATTTAGCTTATGTATTTACAGTTGGCAGCTTTGCCCAATTGGAGCATCTCTTCGCCAGTGTAGAGAACCTTTCTGCTCGGAAGCTGACCTTGCCCCCCGTCAAAGTCCTGCTCAAGTGCCGTTCGGCCATGAAACGCTATGGCTTTGCTCCAGGGGACCTGAAAGAAGCGGCCGAAATGCTCCGAAACCACCCTTACTTTCAGATTCAGGGCTTCTCCTTGCATTTTCCTACAGAAAGAATCAGGGAGTCGGAAAAATTGCAGCAAATCCAGACTTGGATCGAACAAATAACCACCGCCGGCTTAGTCTGTGACAAAATGTACGTGAGCCACCTTTCTTCTCATTTGTCTCACAGGATTGGGGAACAGCATCCCGCAGTGTCTTTTATAATGAGACTGGGAACCGGCCTTTGGTTAAGGGACAAAACTTATTACTTTCGCAGTACCGTTCTGGACGTAAGGCGGATTATCCGGGGTGAACGCTATGGCTACAAGCAAAAAAAAACCTGGCGGAACGTTTATTTGGTAACTGTTTCCGGCGGAACCGCCAACGGGATCGGCCTGGAAAGCCCGGTTCACGCCAGAGGGCTCAAAGGACGCCTGAAACTGACGGTTTTTTGGCTGCTCAGCCTGTTTAACCTCCACTTAAGTCCCTTTATCCATGACGGTAAACGCCTCTGGTTTGCCGAACCACCCCATATGCAGGCCAGCGTGCTGAAAATCCGCCGCAATCCTCCCAAACCCGGGGAAGAAGTGACCCTGAAAAACCTGCGCATGACCATCGCCACTTTTGATCAAGTCGTGCAGCTGCACGACCGCGCCACCGATTCCGGAAACAAGGTCCGGCAGAAACAATCTTAATCCTAAGGATAATGTATAACAGGAGTCAGAATCTGAAACCCCTGGATAACCTCAAGTCATTCTGACTCCTGAATTCTGACTTCTGACTGCCTCTAAAAAGAAATGCCATTGAAGCGAGAAAGACCGCCACGGCGGTCTTAAACTATTTGCCCCTCACCCAGGATTATATATTTGGTGGTTGTCATTTCCCTTAGTCCCATTGGACCCCTGGCATGAAGTTTCTGCGTACTGATACCAATTTCAGCGCCGAAACCGAACCTGCCTCCATCTGTGAAACGGGTTGAAGCATTGACGTATACAGCCGCAGCATCAACTTCCTGCAAGAATTTGCGGGCCCGGGAATAGTTCTCCGTAACAATCACTTCAGAGTGTTTGGTTCCGTAAGCCGCGATATGGTCAATCACCTCTTCTACCCCAGACACAACCTTCACAGCCATAATCAAATCCAAATATTCAGTAGCCCAATCATCCTCTGTGGCGGGCTTGATTCCGGGCACTATCCCCACAGTCTCCGGGCACCCCCGCAGCTCAACACCTTTGCCAATCAAAGCGTCAGTGACCCGTGGCAAGAATTCAGCCGCGATTTCACGGTCAACCAACAGGGTCTCAGCTGCGTTGCAAACACCAGGCCTCTGTGTTTTGGCGTTGACGGTAATAGCTATACCCTTGTCAAAATCAGCATCCCGATCCACAAATACGTGGCAGTTGCCCGTACCGGTTTCAATTACCGGGACGGTGGCGTTTTCAACCACCAATCGGATGAGACCCTCCCCGCCGCGGGGAATCAAAACATCCAGGTACTTATTCAGCCTGAGCATCTGATTCACAACTTCGCGGTCCGTAGCTTCCACCAGTTGAACTGCCCCTTCAGGCAAACCTGCTTTGAGCAGGGCACCTTGCAAAGCCCTGGTCAGTGCCAGGTTTGACTCTATGGCTTCCGAGCCCCCCCGCAAAATCACCGCATTCCCCGATTTCAGGCATAACCCGGCGGCATCCACCGTTACATTAGGCCTTGCCTCATAGATCATGCCGACTACCCCAATGGGTACCCGAATCTGTTGAATCTGCAACCTGTTCGGCCTGGTCCAGCCAGCCACAACTTCCCCCACCGGGTCAGGCAACCCCGTTAAGTCCAAAAGTCCCCGGCTAATCTCTTCCAGCCCTGCTTCATCCAGCAGCAGGCGGTTGATAAGGCTTCCCTTTAAACCTTTGGCCCTTGCATTGTGCACATCCCGTTGATTGGCTGAGACAATTTCTTCTTTATGGGCCAGGAGTTCCTTGGCCATCCTCTCCAGGGCTTCATTCTTCTGTTTAGCTGAAAGGTTGGCCAAGATCCGGGATGCTGCTTTGGCCGCCCTTCCCTTCCTTTCAAGTTCCGACTCCATGCCAATCCACCTTACTTAAATTTAATTTAAAACCGTGGCCAGCCGGTATTTAATTCCGGCCCCCTGAGACTCTTATCTGGTAACCGTCAGGAAGTCGCGGTGAATGACTTCACAGCCCCTGCCCAGCCCAATCAGCGCAGCAGCCTCTTCAGAATGCAGGCCCTTGCACTTGTCAACTTCCTGAGAAGACAATGCTACAAGTCCACGCGCAATTTCATCCCGCTTTTTATCTATTACACGTACCAGATTGCCCCGCTCCCAGGAACCCTCCACATTGATGACCCCCTTGGGAAGCAGGCTTTTTCCCTCCCAGAGGATGGCGGATTTGGCCCCCTCATCCACCTGGATTGCTCCTTCTGAAATAGCTCCCCATGCCAGCCAACGTTTTCGGCTCGGCAAGCGCCCCCTGCAAGGTTGAAAGAATGTGCCCACTTGGGCTCCTAACAGAAAGCGTCCCAATTCATCAGGCCTCGAACCGTTTAGAATCAGCATGCCGATTCCAAAACTGGTTACAATCTTGGCTGCTTGCAGCTTGGTACCCATGCCTCCGGTGCCCAGATCCGAGCCTTTGCCGGCAGCTAACTGTTCGATTTCCGGAGTGATATCCTGAACCATGGGAATGAGTTCGGCGTCGCGGTTTACCCTCGGATTATCAGTGTAAAGGCCGTCAATATCGGAAAAGATGGCCAGAAGCTGGGCATCAACCAAACCCGCCACCATGGCCGACAAGCGGTCATTATCCCCGAAGCAAAGTTCCTCTACTGCTACGGTATCGTTTTCATTAACTATGGGTACGACTCCTTTTTGCAGCAAAGCCTCCAGAGTATTGCGGGCATTGGTGTAGCGTTCCCTTTTGGCCAAATCCACTCTGGTAAGCAGGATTTGGGCGCCAATCAGGCCGAAACGGGCCAGTTCTTCATTGTAACGTTGAATCAAATAACCCTGACCGACAGCGGCAGTAGCTTGTTTTTCACTAACTGTTTTTGGCTTGGTCTGGTGGCCTAAAATTCCCATCCCGGCAGCAACTGCCCCGGAACTCACTATTACCACTTCAATACCCATTTCGCGCAGCCGGGCGATCTCCCCTACGAACAGGGCCAGGGATACGTGGCTGATTCCACCGTTGGGGTGGTTCAGGGAACTGCTGCCAACCTTTACTACAACCCTGTTGACGTTAAGGCCGGGGGTTGACGTGCGCTTAGCCACTGATTACACCCCCAGCCATGCCGGTAAATTCCAGCCCCATCTCTTTCGAACGGTTTGTGGCAGCCTTCACTGCAGCGCATAATGCCTCATGAAAACCGTGGGAAGACAAGGCTTGCAAGCCAGCAAGGGTGGTACCCCCCGGTGAACTCACAGCTGTACGCAGGTGCAGCGGTTTTTCCCCCGTCTCCATCAGCATTTTGGCGGCGCCAAACACTGTTTGAGTAGCCAGTTTCAAAGCCATTTCCTTGGGCAGGCCGACCTGTTCGCCGGCCTGTTCCATTGCCTCAATCATATAGTAAACATAAGCCGGCCCGCTGCCGCTAAGACCGGTTATGGCGTCCAACTGGTCCTCAGCCACCCTTTCCACTTTACCAACCGAAGCAAACAGCTCAGCGGCAAGCTCCTCCGCTTCAGTTCCGGCATATTTTCCCCGGGCGATGGCAGTAGCGGAAGCTAAGACTGTGCAGGACGTGTTAGGCATGGCCCTGACTACCTGTACTTTTTGCTCACAGAAATCTTCGATGAAAGCGGTGGGAATACCTGCTGCTACCGATAACAGTATCTGCTGCGCGGACAGCTCTGGACCTGCTTCCGCCATCACCAGGGCTACGTCCTTCGGCTTTACCGCCAGGATGATCACTTCAGCCCGCCTGATTACTTCGTCTTTGGCACAGCCGGTCACACCCCAGTTCTCCTGCAACTTTTCCAAGCGTGCCCTGTTGACTTTGTTCGAAACCAGCACATTTTCCGGCTTAACCGTACCGGACTGGATGATGCCCTTCAACAGGGCTTCAGTCATCGAACCGGCACCAATAAAACCAATAGTCTTGTTCAGAAGCATGACAAAAACCCCTTTCCTGTTCTTCCTTTTAATAAGACCCGCTGTCCCGACTTACTTACTGTCTACAGGTCCAAGTTTCCAGGCATGAAGCAAAAATAAAAAGTCCTCTCGCCCTAACGCAAAGGACGAAAGAACTTATCTTCCGCGGTACCACCTTAATTAGCCGGCCAAGCCGGCCCAACTCAAGTAGAGTACGCCTCACTTCTGGTAAGGTTATACTCCCCCTCTGATAACGGACGGGTTCCCGGCAAAGCTTATCGCCTGCAGTTTAAGGGTGGGTTTCAGACAGTTTCGCGAGGAAACCTCTCAGCTGTGGTTCCCTTTTCTGGACACTCCCCTGTCCTACTGGTCCCTATCATCACTTTTCAGGTTGAATCTTAATTTCTTTATAGTTTACATTATTTCAACAAGAAAGTAAAGCGTTAGTTTTTTATACCAGGTTGTAGCGTACCATATCGGTCATCTCCACCGTGCCAACCAATTTAGTGCCGGGCTCGTAAATATCACCAGTCCTGTACCCTAAATCAAGTACCTTTGATACTGCGGCTTCTATCGCGGCAGCCGCATTCTCCTGGCCCAATCCATAGCGGAGCAGCAAGGCCACCGAGAGAATCGTCGCCAACGGGTTGGCCTTGTTTTGGCCCGCAATATCCGGAGCGGAACCATGTGCAGGCTCAAACAAGCCCACCTTGCCGCCAAGGCTGGCCGAAGCCAGCATCCCGATTGAACCGCTGAGCATGGAAGCCAAATCGGTGAGAATGTCGCCAAACATGTTCTCCGTAATAATCACATCAAACTGCAAAGGCCAGCGCACCAGCTGCATGGCGCAATTATCTACATACATGTGGGTCAATTCCACATCCGGATATTCTTTTGCCAACTCGATTACGGTTTCCCGCCACAACCGGGAACTTTCCAGAACATTAGCCTTGTCCACTGAACAAAGTTTGCCCCTCCGCTTACGGGCAGCCTCAAATCCCTGGCGCGCAATCCTTTGAATCTCAGATACGGAATAAGCTAAGCTGTCAAAAGCCTCGACTTCCCCGTTCACTTCCCGTCTTCCTTTTTCGCCAAAGTACAGCCCCCCGGTAAGTTCGCGGAAGACCACCATATCCACACCCTGAAGAACCTCTTCCTTCAGGGTGGAAGCCTTGAGCAGGGAGGGCAGCATCCGTACCGGCCTGAGGTTGGCGTACAGTCCCAGAGCCTTTCGCAGGCTCAACAGCGCTGCACCTTCCGGACGCAGGTGCACCGGCAGGGTGTCCCACTTGGGCCCGCCGACGGCTCCCAGCAAGATGGCGTCACTGTTCTGGCAAAGCTTTAGAGTCTCCTCAGGCAGCGGCACACCCACAGTGTCAATAGCTGCCCCACCCACCAGGGCTTCCTCGAATTCAACTTCGAAACCGAATTTTCCGGCTGCATGTTTTAATACTCTAACCCCTTGGGGGACTATTTCCTGGCCTATCCCGTCCCCCGGTAACAAAGCAATTTTATACATGGCTTGCCTGCTTCCCTGCCTTTCCGGCTACATAGGGCACCAAGCCCCCCGCCTTGATAAGTTCTTGCATGAAGGGTGGAAATGGCACGGCCTGATAAGTTTCACCCCGGCTAAGATTCGTAATCAAACCGCTGGACTCATCTATCTCCACCATATCCCCCTGCTGAATTTTTTCCGCTGCTTCCGCACTTTCAAAAATCGGCAGCCCGATGTTCAAAGCGTTACGATAGAATATGCGGGCAAATGATGAGGCAATCACACAGGACAACCCTGCGGCCTTGATAGCGATAGGGGCATGTTCCCGTGAAGAACCACAGCCAAAGTTCTTACCCGCCACGATAATATCACCCTGTGCAACTTTACGGGTAAATTCCGGATCAGCATCCTCCATACAGTGCTGGGCCAGGGCCTCCGGCTCCGAGGTGTTCAAATACCTCGCCGGAATAATCACATCGGTGTCTACATCCTTGCCAAACTTCCACGTCCTGCCTTTTTCAATCATTTAGGCCACCTCCTCGGGGCTGGCAATCCTCCCCAAGATAGCGGAAGCCGCCGCTACTGCGGGATTGCACAAGTAAACTTCGCTTTCGGGATGGCCCATGCGGCCAACAAAATTGCGGTTGGTGGTTGACAGAGCCTTCTCGCCCTTGGCCAGAATCCCCATATGCCCGCCGAGACACGGACCGCAGGTGGGAGTGCTGACAGCGGCGCCGGCTTCTACCAGAGCGTCTATAACCCCTTCCGCCAGGGCTTGGCGGTAGATTTGCTGGGTACCCGGCAGGACAATCAGACGAATTTCCTTGTGCACTTTCCTGCCCCGGAGAATCTGCGCTGCGGCCTGCAAGTCTTCCAACCTGCCGTTGGTGCAGGAGCCGATAACCACCTGGTCAATTTTCACATGGGTGGACTCCCGCACCGGCCGGGTATTTTCCGGCAGATGGGGAAAAGCAATCTGCGGCTCAATTTCCGCCACATCAATTTCAAATACCTCAGCATACTTGGCGTCGGTGTCACTCTTATAAACCTTGTAGTCCCGCTTGGCCCGTGCCTTAATATACTCCAGGGTCTTTTCATCGGGAGCGATTATGCCGTTTTTGGCTCCGGCTTCAATGGCCATATTACAGATAGTAAACCGGTTATCCATGGATAGGGACCTGATCCCTTCACCATCAAACTCCATGGACTGATAACGGGCGCCGTCCACACCTATTTTACCGATGACGAATAAAATCAAGTCTTTGCCGCCCACCCAGTGATGCCACTTGTCCCCGTAAAAGAAGAACTTAAGGGATTCAGGCACCCTGAACCAAGCCTCTCCGGTGGCCATGCCTGCAGCCAAGTCGGTACTCCCGACTCCGGTAGCAAAAGCGCCGACCGCGCCGTAAGTACAGGTGTGAGAATCCGCGCCGATAATGCAATCCCCCGGGAGGGTAAGCCCTTGTTCCGGCAGAAGGCAGTGCTCAATGCCCATTTGGCCAATTTCAAAATAGTTTTCCACTTCATGCTGCCGGGCGAAATCCCTCATTACTTTACACTGCTCCGCCGACTGAATGTCCTTGTTGGGCGCGAAATGGTCCGGAACCAATGCTACCCGGCTCCGGTCAAACACGTTATCCCGCCCCAGTTTTTTAAACTCTTTAATGGCAACAGGCGCCGTGACGTCATTGGCTAGAACCAGATCGAGTCTGGCGTTGATTAGTTGACCCGGAACTACCTGATCAAGTCCGGCATGGGCCGCAAGAATCTTTTCAGTTATGGTCATTCCCATCGCTCATTACCTCCCTATGCTTCCTGGGCCTTTACCAGCGGTTTTGGGACCACTCCGGTATCCAGCGCGCGGTTGTAGGCGTTAATGTAGGCTTTGACGCTGGCTTCAATGATATCGGGACTTACTCCATAGCCGGTAATGGCCTTCTTGTTGAATTCCACCGTCACGATCACCGCGCCCTGAGCATCCATGCCGCCGCTGATGGCTTCCAACTGGTAGTTGGTTAGAACGCCGCCCGCGCCGGTAATCTTATCAATCGCTTTAAAAGCCGCATCCACTGGTCCATCCCCCCACGCAGCCTCTTCCAACAGCTGCTGGTTGATGGTTAGGCCAAGGGTAGCGGTCGGCACGGTGCGTGTTCCACTGGAAACCTGCAGGTATTCCAGCTGGCAAAGAGCATATGTTTCCTTTTCTTCACCCATCAAGGCCAACAAGTCAGCGGTGGTGATATCTTTCTTCCTGTCGGCCAAAGCCTTGAACCTAAAAAAGACCGAATCCAACTCGCGCTCCTCAAGGGGATACCCCAACTCCGCCATTCTCTGTTTAAAGGCGTGGCGCCCCGAATGCTTGCCTAAAACGATAGCCTCAGTTTCAATGCCGATAAGCTTAGGGTTCATGATTTCGTAGGTAGTGCGCTCTTTTAGCACTCCGTCTTGATGAATGCCGGATTCATGGGCAAAGGCGTTCTTGCCCACCACCGCTTTATTATGCTGCACAAACATCCCCGAAAGCCTGCTAACCAAAGTACTGGCGCGGTAGATTTCCTGAGTGTTTATGGAAGTGGCCATGTTGTAAAAATCAGACCTGGTGTAAAGAGCCATTACCAGTTCCTCCATGGCTGCGTTGCCTGCCCGCTCACCGATGCCGTTGATTGTGCATTCAATTTGCTGGGCCCCTGCCTGGATAGCCGCTAAAGAGTTGGCGATGGCCAGCCCCAGATCATTGTGGCAGTGCACGCTTACCACAGCCTGGTCAATATTGGAAGTCTTTGATATAATCTCGGCCACAAACGCGCCGAATTCTTCCGGGGTGGCATAACCAACCGTATCCGGAATGTTGATCACGTTGGCTCCAGCCTTGATTACCCTCTCAAATATCTGACAGAGGAAATCCACATCACTGCGGGAAGCGTCTTCTGCAGAAAA
>JAJYNB010000029.1 GCA_021786555.1 Bacillota bacterium
TCCATTCCTGGAACAACTTTTAACCCAGGCGGTAAAGATCTCCAAGGGCACGGCGCCGGGCCTGAGCGGGGACCTGTCTAACCTTTTTCTAATGGGCGGACTTTACAAGGCCTACGGCGCCGCCTTTTATACCCCGGACCAGCTGCCCAGCCTCAATTCGGCTGCAAGCTTGGCTTTTCTGCAGGGTGTAACGGCCCTGGCTGGAGTGAAGGCGGGACTTTATGACGTCCAGGCCTCCCAGGAACTGATTGCTGCGGGAGCAACTCCCTTTGGCCTGCTGGATTCCAGCCAACTGGCCGCCTATAAAAGCCTGGGCAAAAACCTGGGCTATGCCCCTATTCCGGGGCCGGGAGGCAAGCTCGTGCAAAACTACGTCGATGCCCAGGGCTTTGTTATCGCCGCCAACACCGGCTTTCCCAAACAAGCCGCGGCGGCGGCAGTGTTTCTCTCCTCGCCTGGGGTTGTCACCCTCTACGCACCGGGGGATTACCCCGCCGCGCCAGCCGCATATGACCAAAAACCGCTCCAGGGCGACCCCAATGCTCAGCTGGTGAAAAGCATCGCATCCTCCGGCGTCGGCTACCCGCTCGACTCCCGCACCAACCTGCTTATGCCTATCTTAAGCCAGGCGGTGAAAGATGTCCTGGCCCATACCGACCCTGCAGCCGCGGCTCAAAACGCCCAGAATAAAGCCTACACGGCACTGGGGCTGAAACAGCCCTGAAATCGAAGTCCGAGGTCCGAAGTCCGAGGTCCGAGGTTCGAGGTAGGGCTTCAAGTCCGGCGTCTAAGGTTGAATTCAACGGTACGGACGTGGGGACGAACATTTAATATAAAAATGGGTAATTCAAAGTTCGAACATCGAATATCGAACATCGAACCACGAGTTGGGTATACTAAAGCCGGAAAGACGACTTGCGAGGTGACATAAGTGGAGTTTACCGGGGATTATCATATGCATTCCAAATACAGTGACGGCCGGGCCACAGTCTCAGAAATGGTTAATTCAGCCAGGCTGAAAGGCCTTCGTTCAGTTGCCATAACTGACCATGGTCCCCATAATGTTGGAACCGGCGTTGAAAAAGCCTCAACTTTTCTCGACATAAAAAAAGAATTACGGGAGCTAAGTGACGAATATTCTGATATCAATATTTTTTGCGGCTGCGAGGCAGATATTACGGGGCTGAATGGGGAAATTGACGTGCCGCAGGAAATCTCTAAACACCTGGACGTATTTATAGTAGGCCTTCACCCCTTCGCCCGGCCCAACCACCTGGCTGATCTATGGGCGCTCAACGGGCGCAATCAGGCGGCCAGGATTTCCCAAGGTGCGCGCCGCAAGGTCACCAACAGCAATACCAAAACCCTGGTCCTGGCCATGGAGAACAACTCCATAAACATTATCAGCCATCCCGGTTTAGGAATGCCAATCGATGTGGCGGAAGTGGCCAGCGCCTGCGTACGTAATAACGTCTATTACGAAATCAACTGCGGCCACAGCTTTCCGCCCCTGGAAGATGTGCTGGAGGCTAAGCGCCAGGGCGTAGAGTTTATTGTGGACAGTGACGCCCATTTTGTGGAGAGTGTGGGCAGGCTGGATTACGGCTCACGCATATTGGAGCAGGCCCAAATCGCCCCTGAGCAGGTGATTAATACCGCTTTAGGAGGAAAAGCACTTCCGTGGGAGAAATAACTATAGAGAAAGTATTCAGTAGTCAGGAGTCAGGAGTCAGAATGTGAGAGACGGACTCTTGGGGCATTCTGAATTCTGACTACTGCTAGAGTGGTTTGAGTCACTTGGGGACGGTTCTCCAATGGCTCACTTTTGAGTCAATCAGGAACCGTCCCCAAGTGACTCACTAGAGAGGAATTCAGAAGTCAGGAGTCAGGAGTCAGAATGTTGGGGCAGGACTCGTGAGCCAGCCGGGGACGGTTCCTGCTTGACTCACAACTCGGCCAAAATGGATGACGGTTACCGAGGTACCACAAGGGCACGCGTCATGATTCAGTAAGGCCTTGCTCGGACGGCAAAGCCGTACTGGGACAGAATAAAAGAGCCTGGATTATTCTGAATTCTGACTTCTGAATTCTGAATTCTGACCGAAAATTTGAGCTTTTGAGCGGAGGAAGAAATGACTACCGAGGACCTTCAGTTGGTGATTATTACCGGGATGTCCGGGGCGGGCAGAACAGTGGCCATGCAAAGCCTGGAGGACCAGGGTTATTTTACGGTGGACAATTTGCCCCCGGCCTTAATCGAAAAATTTGCCGAACTGTGTGTCCAATCGGGAGGAGCTATCAGCAAGATTGCCCTGGTGTGCGACATGCGCGGCGGAGAGTTTTTTGCTCCGCTGCTGGAAATTCTCCGCCACCTGAGGAAAATCGGGTTTAAATACGAGATACTCTTTCTGGAGGCGGCTGATGAGACCCTGGTTCGCCGCTACAAAGAATCCCGGCGGCGCCACCCCCTCTCCGCCCAGGGCCAGATCACCGAAGGCATTGCACGGGAACGGGCTCTTCTGGCGGAGCTGCGAGGGCAGGCCCACAAGATTATTGACACCACGTCCCTGAGTTCCCGCCAACTGCGGGAACAAGTGTCGGAAGCCTACGGTCATCAGAAAATCAGTGAACGTATAAGAATTTCGGTTATCTCCTTCGGGTTTAAGTACGGCATACCTATGGATGCCGACCTGATGATGGATGTCCGCTTCCTGCCCAACCCCTATTATGTAAGCGAACTGCGCGGCCTTACGGGGGAGGATCCGAAAATCAGGGAGTTCCTGTTCAGTTCAGACAAGGAATTAATGCAAAACTTTTTAGCCCGGTATGGAGACCTTCTAAAATATATCCTTCCCAAGTACATTGAAGAGGGCAAAACCCATCTGGTGATTGGCATCGGCTGCACAGGCGGACAGCACCGTTCGGTGTTGGTTGCCAACGAAATCGGCAGCAAGCTGAAAGCGGATAACTATCAGGTCAGCATCAAGCACCGGGATATGCAACGGAACCTGCAAGGAGGGGCCGTAGGGTGAAACTGTTAAAATGGCTCTATCCGAACCTAGGGGTCAAACGCTGGTTCCTGGTAGCCAGTTCAGGCATCTTCCTGTTTGCGGTCGGTTGGGCGGTCAGCAACAACGGGGATGCCCTCGGCTACGTAGAGCTGAAATTTAAAGAAATTGTCTACCTGATGACGGGCAGGACCTGGTGGACCGCAGTACCTGCAGGAATTGTGGTTTCTGTGTTGGGTATGGTGTTGATTGTGCTTGGCTTTCGCAAAATGCTCAGCGCCATCATCGGGACCATTATCCCGGAACATGAAAACCGGGTGGTGGACTTAATCTACGAGAAAAGCCAGCTAAGCCGGGGCCCGAAGATTGTGGTCATTGGCGGCGGCACGGGCTTGTCCGTGCTCTTGCGAGGCTTGAAAAAATATACCAGCAATCTCACAGCCATTGTCACCGTCTCTGACGACGGCGGCAGTTCAGGGCGCCTGAGGGAAGACTTGGGCATCCTGCCGCCGGGTGATATCCGCAACTGTTTGGTGGCTCTGGCTGACACGGAAAACCTGATGGACAGGCTTTTTTCCTACCGTTTTGACAACTGCGGCAGTCTTTCGGGGCACAGCCTGGGCAACCTGCTTATTGCGGGGATGGCCAATATTGCCGGCGACTTTCAGACTGCTATCGAACAGGTGAGCAAGGTTTTGGCGGTACGGGGGCATGTCTTGCCTTCCACCCTGGAAAACGTAACCCTGGGCGCGGAACTGGAGGACGGGTCGGTGGTGTATGGGGAAAGTAACTTTCGCAGTTTTACCAGCCCCATCAGACGGGTATTCTTGCAGCCTACCGGCTGCCGGCCTGTCACCGAGTCTCTGGCCGCCATCCGGGACGCCGAAGCTATCATCCTGGGACCGGGGAGCCTGTATTCCAGCGTCATTCCCAACCTGCTGGTGGAAGAAATCCAGCAGGCCGTACGTCAGTCCAAAGCCCTTAAGATTTATGTCTGTAATGTAATGACAGAACCTGGTGAGACGCAAAACTACACCGCATCCCAACACCTCAAAGCTTTAATGGAGCACTGCGGCCAGGGGCTGGTAGACCAGGTAATCGCCAATTCCGAGAAGATTCCGGTGCCTTTGCTGCAGAGGTACAGAATTCAGGGATCCGTGCCTGTTGCGGCTGATGTGGATGAATTAAAGGCTTTGGGCGTCAAGGTGGTTGAGGAAGACCTTATTTATGAATCAGATTTGGTACGCCATCACCCGGAAAAGCTGGCCAAGTGCATTATTCGCCTGATTTTCCGCTCCAAGAACCTGCGGGAGCGTGTTACACTGGTAGATGAGTTTCTCGTGTACAAGAAGCTTAATGCGTGAGAGCTTGCAGGCAGAGTTTTGGGTCAGAATTCAGGAGTCAGGAGCCAGAATGATTGGAGCGCGATTATCTGCACCCTGATTCCATGATTATCGCCTGTGGCTTCCAAGTTTCTCATACCTGTATCATTCTTGTAGTCGATGTGCCTACAAACAGCGTTCTCATTCTGAATTCTGACTACTGACTCCTGACTCCTGACCCGAAATTCTGCTCTTAAGAAAGGTGATTCCCTTTGTCTTTTAGCGGCAAAACAAAAGAGGAACTGGCCCGAATCGAGACAGGTAAGAACTGCTGCCAACTGGCTGAACTGGCAGCCTTGATCCGCATGGATGGGACCCTGCAGATTAGCGCCAACCACCGGGTTGCGCTAAATGTGGAGAGCGAAAGCGCACCGGTGGCCCGTAAGCTGTTCAAGCTGGCCAAACTGAGGTTGAAGGTTCCCGTTGAGATTGCTGTGCGGCGCAAACTGCGGCTGAAGAAGCACAACTCTTATCTGGTCCGAGTACAGGCCAACAATGACCTCCTGCAGGAGCTCGGCTTGGTGGGCCGGGATTTGCAGATCAGGCCGGGCATCAAACCCGAGCTCATCAGGCGGCAGTGCTGCCGCCGGGCATACCTCAGGGGAGCCTTCCTCGGAGGGGGTTCCATCAACAATCCCGAGGGGACTTACCACCTGGAGATTATCACCAATGACGAAACTCATGCCACTGAATTGTGCAAATTATTGAACAGTTTTCAATTGGGTGGTAAGATTAGTCCGAGAAAAAACTGGTTTGTAGTGTATTTAAAAGAGAGTGAGCACATAGCCGAGCTTCTAACCATTATCGGTGCCCATGCGGCTCTGCTGGAATTCGAGAATGTGCGGGTCCTGAAGGATATGCGCAACCAGGTCAACCGGCTGGTAAACTGTGAGACCGCCAACCTGAACAAGACCGTGGATGCGGCTGTGCGTCAGGTGGAGAATATCCGCGTTATTGAGGAGCAGATCGGCCTGGACAAGCTCAATGAGCCCCTGCGCCGGATTGCCGAGCTGAGGCTGGAGCACCCGGAAGTCAGCCTGAAGGAACTGGGTGAACTGCTGGTACCCAAGGTGGGAAAGTCGGGCGTCAATCACCGCATGCGCAAAATAGAGGACTTAGCCAGCCGTTTTCAGAAATCTCTGAGAGAAGGCTAAAGAAATGCGCCGCTTAACCCGGATTGCTTTTGACGATGGAAGAAATTCCATGCAGCACCTGTTTGAGACAGTTCCTCTGTGGAAAGTTGTCAAAAATTTTGCCGTGATACAGCTGAGCCGCTACACGCCCTTTTTGGGAATCAAGAATGCTATGTGCAGCAGGCTCCTGGGTATGAGGGTGGGACCGGATGTATCCATCGGGCTCATGGTCATGCTGGATATCATCAAGCCGGAACTAATCAGTCTGGGCCGCAATTCGGTTATTGGCTACAATACCACCATCCTGGCTCACGAATATCTGATCGAGGAGTTCCGCTACGGGCCCGTGATTATCGGAGAGAACGTTCTAATCGGAGCCAACTGCACCATTCTGGCAGGGGTCAGCATTGGGGATGGGGCTGTAGTTGCCGCCGGTACAGTGGTGACCAGGGACGTGTCTCCTGCTACCATGGTTGGGGGCAATCCCATGAGGGTTTTGCGTAATTTGGCTAAAAGAAGTCAGAATTCAGGAGTCAGGAGTCAGGAGTCAGAATGAGACTGAGTCAGTTGCTAGGACTGAGAACTGTCCTTGTTGTCATATTATAAAGACAGGGAGTCAGACGGGCATTCTGTTTTAGTGGCTTGAGCCCTTCTGAATTCTGACTCCTGAATTCTGACTACTGCTTGGAATTATTTCTGCGAGGAGGAGTCATAGTGCGACTGGGTTATTCGCTAAATTTGGAACAGACGCAAAAACTGATTATGACTCCTGAGTTGCGTCAGGCCATTACGATTCTGCATATGCCGGTGCTGGAACTGGCCCAGTATGTAGACCAGCAGATGTTGGAAAACCCGCTTCTCGAGACCAAGGATGAGCGGGAAGATGAGCCGGCGGAGGCTCCGGCACAGGACAAAGACCCGGACTGGCAGGAATATTTTCAGGACAAAAGCGACCTGGGAATAGTCCGGGCCAAACGGGAAGAAATCAGTGAATATTCGTACGAAAACTTTTTGGCAATCACCCCTACGCTGCAGGAGTACCTGGTCCAGCAGCTTAGCCTGGCCGCTAAAACTTCAACCGACCGGATGATTGGCGAGTACCTGATAGGCAACATCGACGACAATGGGTACCTGACCACCAGCTGCGAAGAAGCATCCAAAGCTACGGGTCAGGAAATAGAGCAGGTGTCCCGCGCCTTGGAACTAATCCAGGGCTTCGACCCCTCCGGGGTAGGAGCTCGCACCCTGCAGGAGTGTTTGCTGCTGCAGTTGGACCAGCTGCCGGACACGCCGGCCAAGGCAGAGGAATTTATCAGAGATCACCTCAATGACCTGGCTGGGGGGAAAATCACCAAGATTGCCTCAGCTTTGGAGATTACACCCAAGGAAGTGCAGGACCTGGCAGATTTCCTTCGCACCCTTGACCCCAAGCCGGGGCGAAAGTTCAGTTCGAATAAAGATGTGCGCTACGTGGTGCCCGATGTGGTGGTGGAGAAGGTCAACGGCGAGTATATCATCCTGGTTAACGATACTACGGTACCCCGGCTGGGGATTAACCGCGGCTACCGGGAGGCGCTCCAGGGCCAGGCCGACGACGAGGCCAAGAAATTCGTGGAGGATAAGCTGCACGCCGCCGCTTCCCTTATCCGCAGTATCGAGCAGCGCCGCCTTACCCTGTACAAGGTAGTGAACTGCATCATTGACCTGCAGCGGGAGTTTTTCGAGAAGGGCATACGCTACCTGAAGCCCATGACCCTGCGCCAGGTGGCGGAGATTGTGAACCTGCACGAATCCACGGTGAGCCGGGCCACGGCCAGCAAGTTTATGCAGGCACCCCAGGGTGTTTTCGAGCTTAAGTTTTTCTTCGCCAGCGGGGTCGAAAATTCTGCCGGGAACATGACTTCATCCGAGTCGATAAAGCGGATGCTGCGGGATCTGGTGAACCAGGAAGACTCGGCCAACCCCCTCAGTGACCAGAAGATAACCGACCTGCTGCAGGAGAAGGGCATCAACATCTCCCGCCGCACGGTGGCCAAATACCGCGACGAGCTGGGGGTCCCCTCCACCTCCCTCCGCAAACGCTACTAGGACACCGGGGACGGTTCTGACGTCCTAGCGAAATTTCGCGAAACGGGTCACACCGGGGGATGAAAAACGCTAATCATGGGTCGCTTGGGGCTGTCGGGTAAACCTTTCTTACGCAAAAAATAGCAACGGGAAAATTGACCTAACCCTTGTTATTTTTTTTTACTTAAGTATAATTAATTTAACACTTAAGAGAACGTTTAAACAAAGGATGAATGTCATGATTACGGGAAACTACGAGGTGATCAAGTCTGTTAACATCTCGCTGGTTTTGGATGCTTTACGCCAGCATCGGGAGCTGTCCAGAACGGACATAGCCCGGATGACTGGGTTAACAACCGGAACTATTACCAACATCGTAACTAAACTGCTTGAACATGGTTTTGTGAAAGAAAAGGGCTCAGTCCGGTCCTCATCCGGAGGCAGAAAACCTACTTTATTAGAACTTCACGCTGAAGGAGGCTACGCCGTTGGAATCGAAATTCGTACCACCGCCATTAAGGCCAGCCTGGTCAATCTTTTGGCGGAACCCCTGGTCACATTGGAAAAACCCGGCATGTTTCGTTATGCGCAAGGCCTGGAAATAATTACAGAGATGGTTGAGAAGTTTCAACAGTCATTGGGCCGTGCCCATGAAAAAATGTTGGGAATCGGTGTAAGTGTCCCGGGATGGGTTGATTTTACCATGGGTAAAATTCATAATCTCCCCAATTTGCCTGGTTGGGAAAACGTTTATCTGAAAAATGATCTGGAAATGATCTTGAAACCGCCGGTATTTGTTGACAATGACGCCAATCTATCCGCCCAGGGGGAGCTGTGGTTCGGCCAGGGTAAAGGTTTCGGGCAGCTCATCTACATTTTGGTTAACGATGGGGTTGGAGCGGGATTTGTGTTCAATCAGCAAATTTATCGTGGTAAGGGATATAGTGTTGGGGAGCTGGGGCATGTTTATTTTGGTGGCAGCGAAGAGATTTGCCGTTGTGGTAAAACAGGTTGTTTGGAAACGGTCGCATCCGGCAAGGCCATGGAAACAAAATATCGCAGGCTTACAGGTGAGACAATAACGGTTGAGGAGATTAAACAACGTCTGCTGGCGGGAGAGGAACAAGCCAGACAAGTTGTCCTGCAGGCTGCGGATGCGTTAGGGCGCGGTATAGGTGCTCTGATTAATTTATTCGGACCGGACTCTATTATACTCGGCGGGCGGGTTTTTCGGCATAACCAGGAATTTATCGATGCGGTAAAGGAAGCGGCGCTAAAATATGCTCTGCCTGTGATGTCCCAGGGTGTCTCGATCGGGGTCTCGAAGCTCAAAGAAGACAGCAGCATATTTGGAGCTGTAGCATTGGTTTTCCAATCAGTTTTACAGCCCTATTCCCTATATGCTTTGAAGTAACTGTTAAGTTTTTTTGTGCCCTGACATGTAGTAAGGCTTAGGGGGAAGTCGCTATGAAACCGGCAGCTTATATAGGGATTGATCTGGGAGGAACATCCATCAAAATGGGTCTTATAGACCAGCAGGGCAATATT